>DASPMH010000542.1:0-2025 GCA_035627175.1 Terriglobales bacterium
CAGATGGGGAAATTCGCCGGCCGCGGCGGCGTCCCCGGCTTGCCATTTTGATTGTGGGTAGTAAGCGAGAGGAGTAGATAGCGCACATGGCAGCAACCATCCGATTGGCCCGACACGGGGCCAAGAAGCGACCGTTTTACCGGATCGTGGTCACCAACGGCCGCACCGCCAGCGACAATCGCAGGCTAGAGCTGTTGGGAACCTACGATCCGCGTAGCAACCCCCCTGCAGTGAAGATCGACGCTGCCAAGCTGAGCAACTGGCTCCGGCGCGGCGCTCAGCCCTCCTTGACCGTGGCGCAACTGATCAAGCGTAGCGGCATCACCACGGAGGCGCCGCCACCGGCTGAACCGACAAACTGAGTCTTCCGAATCCGGGAAAGGGCCGAACATGAAGGAACTAGTTGAATTCTTGGCAAAGGCTCTTGTGAATCACCCGGATGCCGTTGAGGTAAAAGAGACGCAGGGGGACACGGCATCCGTGTTGGAGCTAAAAGTCGCCCGCGAGGATCTCGGGCGGGTCATCGGCAAACAAGGCCGGACCGCCAAGTCGATCCGTACCATCGTCAACGCTGCTGCCTCTCGCGCCAATCGCAAGGTCGTCCTCGAGATCATCGAGGACAAGTAAACCCTTGCCGTCACTCGGCGGCCGGGGCCAGCACCTTGGTGCAGGCGCTCGCCTGCACTGCCTATGGACCAACCGCCGAATTCCGACGATCTGATCGCCCTCGGTGAGATCGTCAACACCCACGGCCTGCGCGGCGAGCTCCGCCTGCGCCCGTTCAATCCCGAAACGGTGCTGCTCGTTCCCGGCCGGGTCGTGCAACTGCGCCGCGCCGGCGCCGAGCAAGCGCAGACGATCGCGACGGTGCGCCGCCATCGCAGCATGTTTCTGCTGACTTTCACCGGTTGTGACTCGATCGAGCAGGCCGAGACACTGGTCGGCTCCGAGCTTTGTGTCGGACGGCAAGAGCTGCCCGCCGTAGGGGAAAACGAGATCTACCATTTCGAGCTGATCGGCATGCGGGTGGTGACCCTTGCGGGCGAGGACATCGGCAGTGTCGTCGAGGTGATGGACGCAACCAGCGCCGACATCTGCGTCGTACGCGGGGCGCGGGGCGAGAATCTGATCCCGATGGTGGCCGACATCGTCAAGGAGATCGACCGCAGCGGCCGCCGCATCGTCATCGACCCGATCCCGGGATTGCTCGAAGAAGCTCGATGAAGTTTCACGTCCTGACGCTGTTCCCGGAGCTCTTCGCCTCGCCGCTGTCGGCGACGATGCTGCAGAAGGGGCAGGATCGCGGCGCGATCGGCTTCGATCTGGTCAACATTCGTGACTTCGCCGCCGATAAGCATCATGTCACCGACGATTACCCGTACGGCGGTGGCAGCGGCATGGTGATGAAGCCCGAGCCGGTGGTGGCGGCGCTCGAGTCGCTCGATGGCGAGCCACGGCCGCGGCGGGTGCTGCTGTCTCCCCAAGGCGTGCCCTTCACCCAGCGCCAAGCCGAGCGACTGGCGGCCTACCCGGCGATCGCCCTGGTATGTGGCCGCTACGAAGGGGTCGACGAGCGCATCCGCAGCTTCGTCGACGAGGAGCTTTCAATCGGCGATTTCATCCTGTCCGGCGGCGAGATTGCCGCGCTGGTGATCATCGATGCGGTCAGCCGGCTGGTTCCGGGCGTGCTCGGTGCCGACGATTCGGCGACGGTCGAGTCCTTCGCCGGCGGTCTGCTCGAGTACCCCCAGTACACCCGACCCGCGGTGTTTCGCGGCATGGCGGTGCCGGAGGTGCTGCGCTCCGGCGATCACGGCGCGATCGCACGCTGGCGCCGCGAGCAGTCGCTGCAGCGCACTCAGCAGCGGCGGCCGGATCTCTTGGCGAAGGCGGCGCTGACCGATGCCGAGCGAGATCTGCTGGCGCGCTCGGACCCCGATCACCATGGTTGATCTCTCCCTGGTGCTGCTGCACTACCCGGTCGTCGACAAGAACGGCGCCATCGTCACCAGCGCCCTGACCAAC
>DASPMH010000543.1:0-5269 GCA_035627175.1 Terriglobales bacterium
CGACGTTACAGACTGAGCCGTCGCCACACCGGTGAGAGACACTACACAGAGTAAAGCAGCGATAGTGGATCGGATCATGGTAGCGAGGCAGCTCCGACTGCGTTATCAGTGCCGTCTCCTTGAGACGGCGAGCAACGATGAGTAGCAGCGACGGCGACACGGTCCGCGATCTCGTTTTGAGCAACGCGTTCTTGCGAGTCTTCCCCGATGAGCTTCTCGCCCGTCTGGAGAAAGCCTCGGTGCGCCGACGCTACGCCGAGAGCGATAAGGTGATCCGCCGCGGCGAGCCGCCGCACGCGCTCTACTGCGTCGCGAAGGGTCAGCTCAAGGTGTTGGGTATCGGCGGCCGCGGCCGCGAGTTCGTCTTGACCTATCTCGGTCCCGGGCAATGGTTCGGCGAGATGTCGATCTTCGACAATCTGCCGCGCACGCACGATGTCGTCGCCAAGGTCGAATCCGAGATCCTGGTGGTGCCGCGCCAGGAGCTGCTCGCCATCTTCGATGAGAATCCGAAGCTCTACCGCCACTTCGCCGAGCTCCTTTGTCGCAAGTTGCGACTGCTGTTCGCCGTGATCGAAGACACTGGTCTACTCGGTCTCGGCGGCAGACTGGCGAAGCGGCTGCTCGGCGTCGCCGACGAGCATGGCGAGATAACTCGCGACGGAATCGCGATCAAGCTTCACCTGCCCCACGAGGAGCTGGCGCGGCTGCTCGGCGCCAGCCGCGAGGCGATCAGCCGCCACCTCAAGAGCTGGGAGCAGAGTGGCTGGGTCGATCTCGGCTACGGCCGGATCGTGATCAAGGATCGCCCTGCTCTGGAGCAGCTGATCGCCGACTCCGAGCAGGGCCCGTAGACGGTGCTCAACGCTTGCGGCGCAAGGCGAGCAGCGCCAGCAAGCCGGCGGCGCTCCAGCTGAGGCTCGCGCTAGCGGATGCGGAGACACTGCAGCCGCCGCCACTGCCGCTGCCGCGACTGGCACCCGCGGCAGTAGCGTCGAAGATTTCCACATCCAGCTCTGGGCCGGTTTCGAACACACCCGGCTCGCCGCTCTCCAACGCAATCGGTTCGCCGGGGCTGTTCGTCTCGACCACGACATGGTCGATCGGCCGACCATTGAGGTAACCGACCCCATCGATCTCCTCGAAGTGCGGCCTATCAATCTGCCGCTTGCCCTCGAGCGTCACACCGCTGCCACTGGCATCGAGCCGATTCCCCGCGGCATCGGAGGCAACCACCCGCCCCATCGCGATGCTCGCCGGCAGGCGGCTCGAGTCGAGCACCTCGAAATCGCACGAGGCGAGGACGCCGTCGGGAATTGGATTGCTGTTCATCACCGCGGTGCCGGCGAGGATCAGACGCAAGCGGTCGATCGCGGGATCGGCCCAGGAGCAACCCGGCGCCGCGTCGCCGCACCAGGCGAGCTTCTGCATCAGGTTCTTGCACGGCCCCAAGGGCGACTCCTGCTCGCACGCCGCAGCGGAGGCGGCGATGTCTGCCGCGATGCGACAACCACCGGCCGGACGCAGAGTGCGGTTGTCGAAAAGTAAGTCCGTCTGAAGGCCGGCAACATCGGCTTCCGACGCCAGCAGCAGCAACAGCTGGACGCGGTCCTCTTGCACCTCACCGTTGATCACCATCGCCAAGCGCACCGGCGCAACCGCGCTCGACGCCAAGGCGGGCGCAGCGCAAAGGATCGATGCCAAGAAAGCCGTCGAACGCAAAATCATGCAGATCTCCTTAGGTCCTGGGGTGTGCCCCGGTTCGCGTCAGGCATCCGTTGTAAGGAGATGGCGGGGCGCAGTCGTGCCGAGAAGGTGAAACATTCTTGGAAGTGCAGCTACTGTGCCGCTGTCGCCGACAGCACATCGGTCGGCAGACACACCATCTGGCGCCGCTTGGTGTCGATCTGCGTCGGACTGGGGAAGCCGCTGCCCGGCTGCGTGTAGACCGGCGATCCTTTTCTGGCGCTGTGCGGCCGGTGCGGCGCTTGCTCGGCAAGCGCAGTACCGACCTCGACGCCGAGCAAGTCGGCCGATTGCGAGTCGGTGACGCGTTCGGCGAGCGCGCTCTTGTAGCAGAGCAGGCTGCGGCTCGAGGATGCGGCGGACGCGACGATCATGGTTGCGGTGCTCTCCACGGACGATCCTACCTCGGTGAGATCGACCGGATTGCACAGCTCGCTCGGGGTCAGCAGCAAATCGAGACAACGCCCCGTCGCCGGGGTGCCGGCAAAAGGCACTGCGCCACCATCGACGGCGGTGGCGCAATCGTCGAACAGATCGATGCCAAACACCTGCCGATCGCGGCGGAAGACGCCGCTCCCTTCGTTCTCCGGCTGTTGATCGGTGATGTGCTTGGTCGGCTGCACTTTGTAGCAGATGTAGTGAGTATCGTTGGGGGCGACACCCGGAGGGGCATCGAGACTGACACTCGACGCGATCAACAGCGACGATTCTTTCTTCGACAGAAGGTTGATCGTGCCGAGCGCGTTGGTGAGCTGCCACACCCGCTTGATGTGTTTCGCCGGCCTCGCTTGCGCTGAAATCAACGATTGCTTGCCGCGCTTTAGCCCGTAGCGAACGAAGTGCTGGTCGGCAGCGGGCCCGCTCTCGTCGCCGGTTCCGGCAGCGACGACGACACCCGTCACCTTGCCCGCGAGGAAGTTCTCGGGATCGTCGACGTCACCCTCGAGCGTGTTGTCGTCGAGCGTCATGACGAACTTCTTCGGCAAGGTGTTCGCCGTCTCGAGCCGCGAGGCCTTGCCTTGGTAAGCGATGTACTCATCGAGCTCGGACGTTCTCAGTCGCAGCAGCATCGCGCCGCTGTTGCCGACGTTCTCGAAGAAGAAGATGGCGCCGGCGCGCGTGCCGGTGAACAGGTCGAGGTCGCCGTCAGCGTCGATATCGGCGAGCGCCGGAGCGATGTTGGCGCCGACGACGGTGAAGCGGAAGGGATTGGCGACCGCTGCGTCGTAGGTCGGCGGCGAGGTCGGCTCGGCCTCGTAGAACAGCAAGGCGCCATCGTCGCAGCCGACCAGCAAGTCGTGATCGCCATCGCCGTCGACATCTCCGAGCGCGGGCGCCGCGAATGCGCAGCTGCCGGACAGCAGCGTCGAGCGGCTGAAGATCGCCACTTCGGCGGCGCCGACATTGTGGAACAGCGCGATCTCGCCGCTGCTCGATCCGGCGACGACGTCGAAGTCGCCATCGTCGTCGACATCGGATACCGCAGGATGCGATGCAGACAGCGACGACAATCCATGGGAGCTCGATTGCGGCGCCTGGTATGCGGCGACGGCAGGCTCTCCACCGTTGATCTGCAGCGTCAGCGTGCCGATCAGCTCGCCGGACAACAGGTCGGGGTCGCCGTCTCGGTCGTAGTCGATCGCGGCCGGCGCACTGCGGCGACCGGTCATCGTGATCCCCATCGGGTTGCGCACAGCGCCAGCGAAGGAGGGATGAGTCGCACTGCCTAGGTTCTCGAAATAGTACAGGCCACGCTCCGCTGCGTTGGCGGCGTCGCTGCCGGCAATCAGGTCGAGGTCACCGTCGTCGTCGAAATCGGCGAGTGCCGGCGCGGCATGGCTCGGCACTCCGGTGATCCCGTACGGGCTGGTGTCGGCGCATTCGGCGCCCGGAGCGAACGAGCATAAGCCATCCGTGTCGCAATGATGGGTGGCGCAGGCTCCGGTCAGATCGCCGCACGGAGTAGCACTGGCGACGTGTTTAGGCTGACATACGCCGCTGCCGTCACAGCTATCGGGTTGATCGCATTCCGTGGCGCCGTCGCTGCCGCACGCTGTGCCGGCGGCCAGATCGCGGGCGTCGCAACTCCCCTGCCCGTCACAAGCATCCGGCTGCGAGCAGTCTGTGGCACTACCGTCGCCGCAGGCGACCCCGGCCTCTGCCGTGACATCGGACGGGCACTCCGTGGACGATCCGGAGCAGGTTTCGATGAAATCGCATTCGCTCAGCGCAGCGCGACACACCTCGCCCGCAGCTCTGATTTCATCCTGCGGACACGACCCGCTTACGCCGGTGCATTGCTCCGCCACGTCACAAGCGCCGGCGGCAGTGCGACAGACATATTCGTCCGATCTCAACACGTCCGCCGGGCAGGCGGCGTCGGTGCCGTTACAGACTTCCTCGACGTCGCAATCGCCGACCGACGGACGGCATAGTGAGGTCAGCTTGACGTCCGCTGGACAAGCCGTCGCGGTACCGGAGCAGACCTCTTCGACATCGCAATCGCCACCGTCGCTGCGGCAGACACTGCCGCCGTTGCCCTGGAGATGCTCGCAGCGGTTCGAGGACAAGCCGAGCGACTGCAGCTCGAACGCGACGGAGAGAGTCGGCGCGAGGGCCTCATCGATATAAATGTCGAGAGTGCCCGCCGCGTAAGCGATGCGGGCCGTGTGGCTGACGCCGTCGGCCCACGGGAAGTTGGCGGAGCCCATGTTCAAGCCGTCGACGGGACTGTCGCCGCGAATCTCGACGAACACCTCGCCGCGGGCGATGTGCACCGAAAGACTATCGGGTACGCCGTAGTCACCGAGCCCCGAGGGCGCCGGCAAAGCGAACGCTTCGTTCTCGCTATTTTGGATCACGAACGACAGCCCGCCGCCGTGATTGTTCTCGCCGATCTCGAAGGTGAAGGAGGTTTCGAAGCCGGGCCCGACCGGCTGCTGTGGGACGAACCAGATCGCACCGTTGTTGCCGAGCGTCAGTTGCTCGCCGAGGTTGGCGCTACCCTGCAGCGAGAAATCGCCCGCGGCATGGTCGTCCAAGAGATTCAGCGACGCGAGACCAGCGAAGGTTCCGGTCCATTGCGACACCGACGCCGCGCAGCCCTCGCAATCCGAGCCTTGGCCGGTGAAGCCGACCCAGGCGGCGCCGTAGGTGCAGACGTCGACCGTGCACGGGTTGCCGTCGTCCTCGCAAGCTCCGCACGTCGGCGTCGCCGTCGCGGTGGGAGTCTGAGTCGGAGTCATTGTCGGAGTATTCGTCGGCGTGAACGTCGGTGTCTCAGTCGGAGTATCGGTTGGAGTTCGCGTCGCCGTATGCGTCGGAGTGAAGGTCGGCGTAAGCGTGGGAGTAGACGTAGGCGTACCCGTCGGTGTCTGGGTCGCCGTTCGGCTCGGCGTGAAGGTGCTGGTGAATGTCGCGGTCGGTGTCGGTGTCGGCAACGTGGTGTCGATGTCGATGAAATTGGTCACCGCGTGCAGGTCGAACGATCCACCGGTGCGTGCGCCAAATCCAAACTCCCAGC
>DASPMH010000544.1:0-6624 GCA_035627175.1 Terriglobales bacterium
CAGTGCCAGCAGTTGGTCGTCGAAGTAGTCGATATTCTCTTCGTACAGCGCCCGCATCTCGCCAGCACGCTGCGCGGCCGGGTTGGGATTGTTGACCCGGGCCACGCCGTGGCCGTTGTAGGGGATCTCGAAGTACGGATCGTGCGGATCCATGAAGTGCACCAGCAGGAAAAATGGCGCTGGAGGCGCCGCGCCGAGCCAGTCGGTGACGGCGCGGATCAGCACTGCGGCATCCTGATAGTAATTCTCGAAGTAGATGCGCTCGCGGCACAGTCGCTCCCGCATCAGGCGCAATCCCTTGTAGATCGCCAGGCGCGTGGCCGAATCGGTCGCCCCGAAATAGAAGCTCGGCGAGAGGTAGTGGTACTCGCCGAATCCTTGCTGGAAGTTGAAAATCGGCGCGACGTTGATGTTACTGACGAACGCTGCCGTCCAGTATCCGGCTTCGCCAAAGACCTCGGCAATGGTGGTGACGTCGTCCGGCAGCGGCTGCATCTTCTGCACCGTGCCGTGCTGCGATGGGTAGAGCGAGGTCAGCAAGGTGGCGACCGAGGGCCGGGTCCAGGTCGACTGCGCGTAGCCCTCGCGGAAGTACACGCCGTCGCGGGCGAGCCGCGCCAGCCCGCCGTCGGGGCGCGAGGCGACGCGCTGTGCGACCGAGTCGGCGCGCAGCGTGTCGGCGATGATCAGGATTGCGCTCGGGCGATCGCCGGCACTGGCGTGGCGCGCCGGCGCTGCCGCAGCCGAACCTGAGGAAGCGATCGCGGCAGCGGCACTGGCGGCGGCGCCGGCGAGGAGCAAGAGCAGCGCCGCCACCGCCGGCCGCTTGCTGATCGCGCTGCGGCGCAACACCAAGTACACGGCGATCGCCACCACCAGCGCCGCGGCAATCAGAGCCGCATGCACCGCGACGCCTACCGGCGAGCCGAGAGGGAGATCCTCGCGGAAGATCCGCTGCATCAGATGATAGCGGCCGACGACGACGCTGAAGGCGAACAATGCCACGGCGGCGGCGGCGGCACCGCTGTCGAACGGTTGGCGGCCACGCCACAACGCGACAGCGGTCGCGACGATCGAGCCGACCGCGGCACCGAAGCAGCCGTAAGCCACAATGCCGAAGGGGAACAGCCACAGCTCTTCCGGCGGTGAGGTAGCGGTGATCAACGCCGCCTCGGCCAAGCCGGCGATCGCACCGCCCCAGGCGCCACCGATCACCGCAGCGATCACCTTACTCGGAATTCCGTTGCTCATGTGGGTGCAATAATCCTTCGAATCTCAGCGGCATCGGAAATAGCTCCGCCCATTCGACCTGCCCCTGATGTCGGGCGAGTCGTTGGTCGCGGAACCTCACCGCGCGAGACGGGGCCGCGGGCCCGGCTTACGCCGGGACGCGCTCAACCAAATGAGCCGGCAACTCGACGGGCGTCTGCCGGCGCAGCAGCTCCAACAAAACTCGAACCCGACCACGGGCTGGCACCGGAGCCTCGACGATCCCGATCAGCCCCTCAAACGGCCCGTGCTTGATCCGAACCAGATCGCCGGTGTCGAACACTCGCGCCAGACGGATGATGCCTTCCGGACCGGAACGCTCGATCAAAAAATCGATCACCCGTTGCTCGATCGGCAACGGCAGTGCGCCGAAACCGACGAAGCGCTTGACCCCGGGGGTCCACACGACATCGAAAAACTGCTCTTCCAGATCGATGTTGAGGAACAGGTAACCCGGGAACAAGGCGCCGATGGTGGGGCGCTCCGGCCGCGGCGCCTCGACCAGGCGCGGCAGAAACGTGGCTACGCCACGACGGCCGAGCTGCTCCTGAGCGAAGGCCTCTTTGCGCAATTTGGTACTGACGACGTACCACTGGCGTTGGCTGCTTGGCGTCATGGCGTCGGAACGGCGCGCGGCTACTGGCTCAACTGCGCAATCGAGCTGTCTTCGCGGATCAGCCGCTGTAACTTCTGCCCGGCGGCGACGATGGCGTCGCGGTCGTTCCCTTGTACGATGACCCGGGTCATCGGCTTGCCCCGGCCGAGGCTACCGCTCGACACCACCGCGTCGAAGCCCTTGCCGCGCAGAGCGTTGCGCAACGCCTGCGCTCGCCAGCCTTCGCGCGTCGAGTAGACCAGCAGCGAGTAGCGACCGGAGCCGTCGTTCAAAATGGGGAAACCCTCGCTGAGCTGCGGCAAGCGGATTGTCTGGCCGACATGGATACGGTCGATGTCGTCGAGGTTCGGGTTCGAGAGCTTCAACAAGTCGAGGATCACCGGGCTGGCCTGGCCGTACTTCTGGATGGCGATCTGCGAAACGGAGTCGCCGGGGCGAACCGTCACCGGAGCGAACTCGATGCCGTCGAGACGGGCGCCGTTCCCTCGCGGCGAAACCTCGGCGGCCGCGGTCTCGCGGTCGTTGGTCACCTCCGGCAAGAGATCTTCCGGACGCGCCGGGTCTTGATCCGCGGGCGGCTCGGCCTTGGCGACTTGTGCCGGCTCCGGCTTCGCTGCTTCGACCCGTGCCGGGCGCGTCGGCTCGACCTGGCGCGCTAGCGGAGCGGCTTCGCGGGCGGGTGCGACCGGACGAGGCTCCGGGAGCTCTTCGCGTGCGGCGGAAGCCGCTTCCCGCGCGGCAACCGCCGCTTCCCGTGCCGCAACCGCGGCTTCCCGAGCGGATGGCGCCGACTCCGGCGCGATCTGACGGGGCGGCGCCGCTCGGCGGTCTTGCTGCGCTGAATCCTCGAGTGGTTGCGAAGCTGCCGGCGGCGCGATCGGATCGGCGTTGGCAACTACCTGCGGCGCGGCCGCTGGCGCCGCGGGCTCGTTGGCGGCGAGGCCGTGCGATCCGTCGGCTCGCTTGCTGTCGACGTCGTTCGCCGCCGGCCGCTCGAGATCTTGGCGTGGATCGCGGATTTCGGCGGGGTCGGCGACCTTGACCGGCGGCTCGGGCGGCGGCTGCGCCGCGGCGGCGCGGTTCTCACCGTCGGAGCCGGGGTTGATCACTTCCATGCGCGTCTCGGCGCGGGTTGAGTCGTCGCCGCGGTTGCGCAGCCCCGGAGCGCCGATCGAAAGCACCGTAACGACGATACCGAGCACCACCAGTCCGGCGACGAGCAGACGTTGCCGCCAGCGCTCGGGCGAGACCGGCGCCGCCGGCGCCGGCAGCGGGCCGACCGTCGTGGTGCGCTCCGGCGTCGTCATCTCGGCATCGAACAACTCGACCGGCATCAGGTCGGCGGCCGCCTCATCGATGATATCGGCGCCGATGCGCTTTTTGCCGAGGGCGTAGCCGATCACCAGCGCGTTGTCGCAGACGACATTGACCAGGCGGGGCACGCCGCGCGAGAAGTGGTAGACGCGATCTTCGGCCTCGCGCGAGAACAGCTTCAGATCCGGGCACCCGCCGGCCTGGAGGCGGAACTGCAGATACTCGGTGATCTCGTCGCGCGACAGCGGCAACAGACGACAGTTGATGGTGATGCGCTGGCGCAATTGCCGCAGCGCCGGATTGCTCAGCTTTTGACCCAGCTCCGGCTGTCCGGAGAGTACGATCTGAAGAATCTTTTCCTTGGCGGTCTCGAGGTTGGAGAGCAGGCGCAAGTCCTCGAGCACCGAAAAGTCGAGATCCTGGGCTTCGTCGATCAGCAGCGCGACGTTACCGCCATTGCGCAGCTCTTCGAGCAGGAAGGTGTTGAGCCGCTGCAACATGTACAGCTTCTTGCCGTTGTGCACGGCGAGATCGAATTCGGCGAAGATGTATTCGAGGATTTCTTCGAAGGTGACGTTGGTGTTGAAGATGAAGACCGATTTGGTCTTCGGATCGAGGTCTTCGAGTAGACGCTTGAGCAGAGTCGTCTTGCCAGTGCCCGCTTCGCCGATCAGGGTGATGAAGCCTTTGCGCTGGGTGATGCCGTAGTGCAGGGACGCGATCGCCTCGCGGTAGCGAGCATTCAGATAGAGGAATTTCGGATCGGGCGTTACATTGAACGGCCGCTCGGTCATTCCATAGAACTCAGTGTACATTGCTCACCTCGAGACTGTCGTGGTCTTGTTTCCGGTCGATGGTATTGGCGAGCGAGGCCTCAACTCGGCGACTGGCCACGCAGCGGGCTGCGGCCGTTGCGAAAATCTTGCGGCTTCAAGCCGTGCAAGCGAATCTTGCGGTGCAAGGTCGCCTGATCGATGGCGGCGTGGCGCGCCGCCGGCGCGATGCCGCCGCCGAATTCCTTCAACATCCAGGCGAGGTAGCGCCGCTCCGCCGAACGCATGAACTGTTTGAGCGACTGGCGGTAATCGGCGTCGTCGACATGGGTGACTACCGGTGCGGTCTCGACCGGCAGATCGATGTCTTCGAGGACGTCGGTCTTGCAGCGCAGCACCGCCCGCTCGAGGACGTTGCGCAGCTCGCGGATGTTGCCCGGCCACGAGTAGCTCGACAGTCGCGCGATCGCCTGGTGCGACAGCCGCGCTACACCCTTCTCGATCGCGAGCGGGCTGCGACTGAGGAAATCCTCGACCAGATAAGGAATGTCCGCCAAGCGCTCGCGCAGCGGAGGCAAATGGATCGGCACGACATTGATGCGGTAGTAGAAATCCTCGCGCATCTGCCCCGCCGCGACGGCCTCGGAGAGATCCTGGTTGGTCGCCGCGACCACCCGCATGTCGACCGCGATGCGCCGATTGCTGCCGAGACGCTCGATCGCCCGCTCCTCGAGAACGCGCAGCAGTTTCGCCTGCATGCCGAGCGGAATGCTCTCGACCTCGTCGAGGAACAGAGTGCCGCCGTTGGCGAGCTCGATCTTGCCGACGCGATCCTGCACCGCCCCGGTGAAGGCGCCGCGGTCGTAGCCGAACAACTCACTTTCCAGCAGCGCTTCGGGCACCGCCGCGCAATTGATGGCGACGAAACGGCCCTCGCGCCGTTTTCCTTGAAAATGGATGGCGCGCGCGGCGAGCTCCTTACCGGTGCCGGAGTCGCCGACGATCACCACGGTGACGTCGCTGGCGGCGAGCATTTCGATGGTGGTGAACACCTCGCGCATCGCCGGCGAGCAGGTCACCATGTTGGCAAAGCTGTGCCGTTCCGAGAGCTCTTTGCGCAGATAGGCGTTAGCGTCGCGCAGGTTGGCGTTGTCGAGGATCAGCTGACGCCGCTCGAGCGCCTTCTGGGTCGCCTTGAGCAACTCGACCGGCTCCACCGGCTTGGTGATGAAGTCGCAGGCGCCACTGCTCATTGCCTCGACAGCCTGTTTGATGCTGCCGTGTGCGGTGATCATGATCACGTCGACGTTCGGCCACCGCTCGCGGATCTCGCTGGTCAGGTTCAGCCCGTCGCGGCCCCCCGGCATCTTCAAATCGACGACGGCGAGGTCGAATTCGGCGGTGTTGAGCTTGCCGATCGCCTGCTCGACATCGGAGGCGAGATCGACGGAATAGGAGTGTCCGGAGTACAGCTCACCGAGATCGCGCCGGATCATCGGGTCGTCGTCGACCACCAGAATCCGGGCGGCCGACCGCGCTGCGCTTACGCGTTGATCGGTAGCGAGATTTGCCACTCGATCTCTCCTGTCTCGGTTTGGATTTTGCCTAAGGCGCCGCCATGCAGCTCGAGTAGCTTTTCGGCAACCGCCCAGCGCAGCTCCCCCGTCGAAGTCCGGGTGGCGACACGAGCCGCCGGAAAACGCAAAGTCACCACCACCGTACGATCCGCCCGGACGGCACTGATGCGGGTGCAACCCTCACCGTCTTGCTCGAGCTGCAGCTGCTGGCTCAGCAGCGAGAAGGCGCGGGAAACTCGACCTGGATCGACGCCGACGTGAACCTCGTCGAGCGTCGCTCGCAAGACCACCAAGGCGCCCTCCGAGCCCGGCGCAAGGTTCTTGATCATGCTCTCGATCACCTCGACTACCGGCACCCGGGTCGTCGCCGGCGGGAACGGCGCGATGTAGTCGAGCAGCAGCTGAAGGTTTTCTTCGATGCCACTGACGCTGGCGGAAAACTCTTGCGCCAGGGTTGCGTCGAGCCGGCGCACCCGCTCCACGCCGTGGTAGAGACGTTGGAACAAGTTGCCAAGTACGTGATCCGCCGTCTCGACTACTGCAGGGCGAACGACGACAAGCACCCCGTCATCCCTGACAGGCGCCGTCGCTGGCGTGCTTCCCGTGGCGGTCGGAGCCGCAACTGTTGCGAATTCCTTTGTCAAAGTCCCAGGCCTTGGCGTCTGCCGCCGGCAATCAGCGGCTGAAGCCCCGATATAGTAAGCGAATCTCAGTCACAGAGCCTCGCCGGTAGCTATATGCCCATGTCAACATTTTCAAGTCGAAACCCCGCCAGCCTTGCATTTTCGCAAGGCCCAAAAGGAAGGCGAAAGATTCATTGACTGCAGCAATGCGATGAGTGTAGGAACCGCCTTGGTTCCCGACCGAGGCGGTGGGGTGGAGGAGGCAGGGGTGCAAGGCCCGCGAATTGTGGTCGTGTCGGACAGCCGACCGACACGAGAGTCGCTGCGGCTGGTGTTGCAGGGCAGCTACGATGTTGTCGCCATGACGACGGTCGAGGCTCGCCAGCAACGGCATTCTTTAGAAGCAGCCAATCTTCTGATCAGCGACTGCGCTCCGCAGCAAATCGCCGCTT
>DASPMH010000545.1:0-2583 GCA_035627175.1 Terriglobales bacterium
CCGGCGAGCAAGTGGTGATCGGCCCCTCGCCACTGCCGCGCCGCCGGCATCAACAGCAGGCGGAGGACGGCAAGGGCCAGCTCGGCGGCGAGGACCTCCGCGGTGGTGTTGACGGTGGCCGCTTGCGCCTGATCCGCGGCAGGGACGGCGAGATCGCCGCCGGCGCGGATGCACATTCGACTGCCGGCAGCGGCGCCGAGCAGCACCGGGATGTACACCGACTCGACGGCGGCGGCGAAGGCCGTGGTAGCGAATGGCGGCAACAACACCGTGACATCGTAACGCCGCGCCAGAGCGAGCAAGTCGGTGACGGCTGCAGGCATCGCAATCGACTCGATGGGTGAAGTCTGGCATGCATCGCCGGTGGCGCGAGTGACCTGACCGACGCCGGAGCGGATGAGAAACAGCGCGGTGCCGGAGGCGGCAGCGCCATCGCCACACACCAGCACAGCCGCTTGCCTCAGCCGCGTCTGCCCGCGTGCGCCGACCTCCGGCAGGATGATCTGCCGGCTGTAGAGCTCTACCGCTTCGGCGTCGAGCATCGTCACACCGGCCGCCGCTGGCGTGCCCACCAGTCGCGCCAGCCGGCCCAGAGATTGGTGCTCAGGTAGCGGTCGCCGAAATCCGGGAAGATGGCGACGATCACCCCCTCGTCGACTTCGCGGGCAATGGTTGCAGCGGCGTGCATCGCCGCACCCGAAGATTGGCCGACGACCAGGCCGAGCTCGGTGCTCAGGCGATAGACTGCTTCGTAGGCGGAATCGGTTGCGGCGCTGATCTTTCGGTCGAGCTCCCGCTCGTGAAAGATGCCGGGCACGATCGAGCTCTCCATGTGTTTGAGCCCCTCGAGCCCGTGCCAGGCGTCGTCGGGCTCTACGGCGACTACCTGGACTGCGGAATTCTGCTGCTTGAGATAGCGACCGGTGCCCATCACCGTACCGCCGGTGCCGATGCCGGCGACGAAATGGGTGATGCTGCCGCCGGTGTCGTTCCAGATCTCCGGGCCCGTCGACTCGAAGTGGGCCTGGGGATTCATCTCGTTGAAGTACTGGTCGGGTTTGAAATAGCGGTCGGGGTTGTCGGCGAGCACCTTGCGGCACAGCTGGATCGCGCCGTCGGAGCCCTCCATCGGATCGCTGAAGGTCACCTTGGCGCCGTAGGCAGCGACGATCTTCTTGCGCTCCTGGCTGACGTTGGCGGGCATGACCAGCTCGACGGCAAAGCCGAGGGCGGCACCGGCCATTGCCAGGGCAATGCCGGTGTTGCCCGAAGTCGAATCGATGATCGTCTTGCCGGCGACCAACTTGCCGCGGGCGAGCCCGTCACGCACCATCCACAGCGCCGGACGATCTTTGACCGACCCACCCGGGTTAAAGCCTTCGAGCTTGGCGAGGACGCGTACCCGCGGCGAGATCGGTTGAGCGAAGCTGCTGACGTCGATCAGGGGAGTGTTGCCGACCAGATCGAGCACCGAAGCCGCGCGCTCGGGCCGGCGGGAAGGGAGCTCGGACGAAGGCGGGACGTCCCTGCGCTCAGCCTCCGGCGATGGCTGGGACGATCGAGATCTCATCTCCGTCTTTGACCGGGGTATCGATGCTGTTCAAGAAGCGGATGTCGTCGCCATTTACGTAGAGATTGACGAAGCGCCGCACACGGCCCTGCTCATCGCAGAGACGCTCTTTGATGCCGGGGCATTTCTGCTCCAGGCTTTCCACCACCGCAGCGACGGTCGTGCCGCCGACGTTGACCTCCTCGGCTCCACCGGTGAACCGGCGCAAGGGCGTGGGGATGCGAACCCGAACACTCATCTTCGCTCCTTTTCGATGTCGATCGATGCGGCGCCTGCGGCTGGTCGCGGGCGACTGCCGGCGCCGGAATGCGATACTATCGCCCGATAGCTTGCCTAACGGAAGCCCGCAAGCGCGCACGCCGAGCAGCTCGGGTCGACGGACGCCGTCACGCTGCGCCATACGCCGGTGCCGGCGTCATACAGCAGCAACCGGCCGGTGATCGGGTTGCCGGCAGCCGAGAGCACCTTGACGGCTTCCAGTCCCTGGAGGGTACCGATCAACGCAGGAAGTGGCCCGATCACCCCGGCGTGCTGGCAGCCGGCAGTTTCGCCGGCATCCTCGGACGCAGGAAAGAGGCAGCGCAAGCACGGCGAGCGTCCGGGCAAGACCGTCAGCAATTGCGCCAGCATACCGGTGACACCGGCATGGACGAACGGCGTGCCTTGCCGCACCAGAAGGTCGTTGAGCAGATACTTCGAAGCTACATTGTCGGTCGCGTCGACGACGAAATCGCAGCCGGCGAGCAACTCCTCGGCGTTGTCGGCCGCGAGGCGGCAAGGCAGGCCTTCGCAGTCGATGCCCGGGAAGGCGGCGGCGAGCCGGGCGGCCAGCCGACCACTCTTGCTGTGGCCCAGGTCGGCCCGATCGAAGTGCAGCTGGCGCGGCAGATTGGAAAGCTCGACGAGATCATCGTCGAGCAAGCACAGCCGCCCGACGCCGTGATCGGCGAGGGTCCGCGCCGCCGGTCCGCCGAGGCCCCCGCAGCCGACGACTGCAACGGTGGCGTGCGCCA
>DASPMH010000546.1:0-4700 GCA_035627175.1 Terriglobales bacterium
CGTTCTCCGTGCCGGCGAAGAGGCTGTCATGGCCTTCGCCGCCGTCCAGCACGTCGAGCCCGCTATCGCCGAACAGCGAATCGTCGTCAGCGCCACCGGCAAGCTCGTCGTCGCCCGTTCCGCCTCGCAGCGTATCCAGGCCCGCGTCGCCATCTAGTACATCGTTCCCGAAGTCGCCCCACAGGGAATCGCCCTCCGTGCCGCCGGAAAGCTCGTCGTCGCCGCTTCCGCCGAAGAGGGTATCAACCCCTTCGCCGCCGCTGATTACGTCGTTGCCATTGTTCCCTGACAGGAAATCAATGCCTTCGCCTCCGCTCAGCGTGTCGTTCCCTTCGCCACCGAAGACCTGATCGTTTCCGAGGCCGCCGTCCAGGTTGTCGGCCCCATCCATTCCATCCAGCGTGTCATCGCCGCCGCCGCCGAGGACCACATCGTCTCCCGCCCGGCCGACAACTGCGTCGTCGCCCTCCTTTGCGTCGATCCGGTCCGTGACCCCGCTGCCGTAGATGAGGTCGTTGCCGTCCGTGCCATCCAGATCAAAACCCTGATCCAGAATGTCGTCAAAGGTCATCACTTCGCCATCGGCAAAGCGAAGCGAGCTCAGCACTCGCGTGGAAGCGGGATCTTCGTGATCGAACCCGGCGATATGGATCTCATCGCCGTCGCCGAGGTCAATCATGAGCGATCCAAGCCGGAACTTGACGTCCGCCCGGGATATTCCCGATCCCAGCGCGATCGAATCCAGGTAGGCGGCACCGGTCCCCGAGGGATCATTGACGACGACGTCTGTGCCGTCGCCGCGCTCGTAGATGAACGTGTCTTTCCCGGGCCCGAGGACAATCACGTCGTCTCCGGCACCTCCCCAGTACACGTCATCCCCTTCCCCGCCAACCAAGGTATCGATGCCGGCCCCACCGACAAGAATGTCGTTGCCCTTGCCTCCGAGGATCTCGTCGTCTCCAGCGCCTCCGTCGAGGTAGTCGTCGCCGGAGAGGTTGGCTGCATCGACGGACGCAGAATCTCCTGACAGATGATCCTTGCCCGAACCGCCGATAACGATGTCGCTCCCCGCGCCGCCGAAGAGAACGTCGTCGTCCACGTTTGCGTCGTCCTCGCTATTCCCGCCCTCGACGTAGTCGTCCCCCGCGCCCGCAAAGATCCAGTCCTTCCCGGCGCCGCCGTAGATCACATCCGCATCACCGACGGAGTTCGATTCCTCTTCGGTGATATGCGCCGTGTTGTAGCTGAAGAACTTCACGCCTCCGCTCACGGTCGTTTGGCGAGCAGCGGTCCACTCAAGCGTTCCGCTTACGAGCCCCCGGTCGCCGAAGATGTTGTCATCACCGCCCCCGCCGACAATCACGTCCGCGCCTAATCCCCCATAGACCCTGTCGTCCGTGGCCGCGCCAACAACGACATCATTGCCGCCGTCCGCAGTGATCAGGTCGCCCGTGTCGCCGAGCCGAGCCTGGGTCTCGCCTGCCGCGATAGCCTGCGCGAGCGTCAGCGTCTGTCCGTTGGAGCTGTCCCCGTAAACGGAATCGTCGCCCGCATTCCCGCCCAACAGGTCGCCTTCCGCGCCGCCTTCCACCCAGTCGTTGTTTCCCCCGGCCGCAACGATGTCGCGGCCCGCCCCCGCATCGATCAAGTCCTTGCCGCCAGCCGATGAAGTGTTGCTGGTCACACCATCGGCGCGGATGAAGTCATCGCCGCCAGCCGTGATGAACCTCTCCACCTCGTCGGCAGCGCTTCCATCGAACGCGTCGGCTCGATCCGGTTGCGCAAGATCCGGCCTGCCACCCTGGCCGTCCGCGCGAACGACGTTCCCGAAGCTATCGACCTGCGCCTGCTCGCCGCTCTCGTTCGGGTCGCTGTCCCAGTTCTGCTTGTCGCCGAAAAACTCGCGCACTGGGCTGACCGGAGCTTTCGACGTCTTTAAGAGCCGAATTCCTACGTATCCGTCGGCATTTGCCGCTGCGAAATTGAAGTCCTTGAGTGTTAGCTTGTCAGAAGCGTTGTCCGCAAACGTTATCTCCAGATCGGCGCCGTTTCTTGTGTAAGTGACCCCATCACCAACCCAAACCCCGTTGGTTTGCTCGACCCCGAGAGCAAGGACCGATGCGTTGCGCACCACCAACCCTTTGCCGTCTGAATCAGAAAGGTGGTCTTGGCCCTCTCCACTCAGGAATAGATATGCATCGTGGCCGGCACCTCCAACAAGAAAATCGTCTCCCGCACCACCTTCCAGTATGTCGGCTCCTTCGTCCCCGAAGACAATGTCTTGATTCTCACCACCCCGAAGAAAGTCACGCCCATCTACCCCGACAATGAAATCCTTGGACGAAGTACCTAGAACGATTCGACCATCTTGGTCCCCTTGCTGCTGTTCGCTTCGCACCTGAACCGCACTAAGCGCGGGATCTCGGCTGAAATCCGTATCCGCGATGAGTTGTCCAAGCGCGGGATCGCTGTCAATGGCCTGCTGCAACTCGCTCCATTCGCTGACGCCCGGACCCGTCACGGTTCCATCTATGTCCAGGGAGATACTCGGCGTCAAACTATTGATCTCAGCGCTCGAAAGCTTGCTCAGCGTTGAGACAACGGTGTCGATGCTGTGTTGATCGTAGAGATATGCCCCTATCGCTGAAAGCCCAACGAACTTCGCCGAGATCAGCGCGATCAGCGGCTCGAGAGCATCCGGAATGAATGGGATCGACGAGAAAAGCGTGTAGCGAACTTCACCGATCTTGCTACCGACTGAATTAGCGGGGTCGAACCGGCTACTGACGTTCGTGATTCGGTCACTATAATCTGCGTTCGGGTCCCCTCCGAATTGCGCTAACGATTCCCGAACACCGAGCGCGTTGAAGCCCACCGCTCGCTGTCCAGTAGTGACTGACATTAAATTCGCAAGCGCCCCGCCGAGTGAATGCCCGGCGTGAGCGATTGAAGACGGTGAAATGCCTCGCTCGCTCAACTCTTCAAGGACATCAAGGTAGAACGCTTGGGCCGCCGAGAACTGACTTGGCAACTCACCCAGAGACGTTTCCAAGATGTTGCTCAAATCGCTTTGCGAGGTGATCTGCGAACCTCGATGGACGATTACGACTTCTCGCGTCACCGCGTTGAAGTAAGCGCTCCCGAAGTAGCCCGGCCCCTCGGGCGGCGAAAGGAACAGTTCCCAATCCGTTCCGACTGTCGTTTTTAGGTCTGGCTCAAGCCCGCCGTTCACCCTATATACAAAAGCGCTAAGCCTTGCATACTCAAGAATCGACGCCATTTATTCCCCCTTTTTCGCTATCGACCCGGACTACTTGGCCTGTCTTGCCGCCTTCGCTTTCCGTAGCAAGTCGCTCGGCACATCTATTACGACGAAGTCTTTTGGATTGAATCCCCGAGTCGTCAAATCATCTCTGTTCGCCACAGCAAGGCGTTTGAGCCAGATTTGACCTGGTGGATCGTTCGCCTCGACGTCTCCAAACCACCTGCAGGGCACGCCTAGGTGAACGTACGTGACACCCGGAAACATATCGCGCAGGTATCCCCGATATGGCGCGCTAGCCATCCCCCCAAATCCGCTCGGCGAATGTCCGGGCGCGACAACGGCCGCAAGCCGATATCCGCTCATCTGATGACGCCCGAAGTGGCGACGGTCGCTTTCAGCGATTTGCTGCCAACGCTTGCTTCCAGCATCGTCCGCGAGGAAAAAGTGCTCGTTGAGATTGGTGACCGCCTGAGATCCAGATTGATCTGACGACGGCATCTGGATAGGCATCGCAGAATCAAGATAGAGCTTCACATCACACCAGCGCGACGAATCGATTCTTCGCGGGGTTAGCTCTATTGCGTACAGCGCGCTGCCGTCCGCAAGACTGATTTGTGCATCCTTTAGGGCAAAGCGCTTCGCAAAGCCGGGGGAATAGGCTGCCACCCGTTCGCCCGCCGTCGCAATGCTAGTCGCGCTGCCAATCGCGATTCCGAAGATTGCGATCGTGAGCGCTACGGCAAACCTTCGAATCGATTTCATTGTCAAACCTCGAAACGGTGATGCATGGTTTAGTCTTTCCCTTTCGCCGAACCAACGTTGACCGCGTCAGCCCTAGTGACGGCCGGACCAAATCGCAGCGCCTGATCGACCTTCAACCCCTGTGGCACCTGGTGCGCAATGAAGATGATCGTCGCGGCGCCCTTGAGCTTGTTGACGGTCTGCGCGAACTGCTCGGCGGTGCTCGCGTCGAGGTTGCTGGTGGCTTCGTCGAAGATGAGGATCTTCGGTTTCTTGAGGAGGGCGCGGGCGATGGCGACGCGCTGTTTCTGTCCGCCGGAGAGGCCGACGCCGTGCTCCCCGATCGGGGTCTGGTAGCCCTGCGGGAGTTTCTCGATGACGTCGTGGATTTCGGCGGCACGGCACGCCGTCACCACGTCCTGGAAGCCGGCGTGCGGGTTCGCCATCGCGAGGTTGTCGTAGATGGTTCCGGAGAAGAGCGTCGTTTCCTGCGGCACGACGCCGAAGGACTGGCGCAGCTCGTTGGCGGCGAGGTGACGCACGTCGCGGCCGTCGATCTGGATGCGGCCGTCGGTGGGCTGGTAGAAGCCGAGGAGCAGCTTCGCGAGGGTGCTCTTGCCGCAGCCTGAGGGGCCGGTGACGAGCACGAGCGTGCCGGGCCGGATTGCGAAGTTGAGGTTGCGGTAGAGGTACG
>DASPMH010000547.1:0-3402 GCA_035627175.1 Terriglobales bacterium
TGTCGTTCTCGTCGGCGAGTTGCGCGACGCCGAGACCGTCCGGGCTGCGCTGACGTTGGCCGAGACCGGACACCTGGTGCTGTCGACCTTGCACAGCCCGACCGCTACGCAGGCGGTGCGGCGGATCGTCGACATCTTCCCCGTCTCCGAGCACGCCGCAGTGCGAGCGCAGCTGGCGGAGGTGCTTCAGGGAATCTTGTCACAAGCGCTGCTGCCGCGGATCGGCGGCGGCCGGGTTCTCGCCTGCGAGTTGCTGGTCGCCAACAACGCCGTACGGGCGCTGATCCGTGAGGATCGCGCTCATCAGCTGCCGAGCCAGATCGAGTCGGGCCAGGCGAGATCCGGGATGCAGAGTATGTCGCAAGCGCTCGCCGCGCTGCTGCGCGCCGGCAGCATCGCCGAGGAGATTGCCGCCGAACAGGCCGCAGCGCTCGGGCCTTGCCGGCCGGACGGTACGAAATCATGAGTGCCGCTGCCGCGAGCCGCTATCGCTGGCAAGGCCTTTCGCCGCGAGGCGCATCTGGCGGGGGCGTGGTGCGCGCCGATTCGCCCGAGGCGGCGCTTGCGGCGCTGCAACGGCACGGCTGGATCGTCCTGAGATTAGAAGCCGCCTCCTCCATCGCCTTGCGACTGCCGGCCCGGCGGCGCCTGCGCGGTGCCCAGGAGCTCGCCGTGGTGGCGCAGCAACTCGCGGCGATGGTCAACGCCGGCTTGCCGCTGCTGCAGTCGTTGCGGCTGTTGGCGCGACAGCAGCGCGATGCCGAGCTCGCCTCGACCTTGTCGGCGGTGGCTCAACGCGTCGAAGGCGGCGCTACGCTGACCGACGCGCTGCGCCACCATCCTGAGGTGTTCGGCACTCTCTTCGTCGCCATGGTCGGGGCCGGCGAAGCGAGCGGGCGGCTCGAGCTGGGCCTCGAGCAGCTGGCCCACGGCCTCGAGCGCACCAGTCGTGTCCGCCGGCAGGTCACCAAGGCACTGCTCTATCCGGCGACGATCCTGGTGATCGGGCTCGGTGCCGCAGCCTTGCTGCTGATCTTCGTGGTCCCGGCGTTCGCCGAGACCTTCGCCAGCTTCGGCGCCGAGCTGCCGTTGCCGACGCGGCTGGTGATCGCGGCAAGCCGCTGGCTGACCGCGGCGATAGTGCCGGTGATCGCGACGATCGTAGCCGCGGCATTGTGGCTGACCCACCGTTGCAGCACCGCAGAGGGACGCGAAAGCCTCGATCGGGCGATCTTGCGCCTGCCGCTGATCGGCACACTGGTGCGACTCGGCGCCAGCGCTCGCTTCGCAGCGACCCTGTCGACGCTGATCGAATCCGGCGCGCCGGTGCTGAGCGCGCTCGAGGTCAGCGCCCGCGTCGCCGGTAACCTGGTCATCGAGCGGGCAGTGCTGAGCGCCCGTGACGCGGTCCAGCAGGGGCAGTCGCTCGGCGCCGCGCTGCAGGCAACCGAGCTGCCGGTGCTGCTGCACGAGCTGGTCGCGGTAGCGGAGCAGACGGGCTGTCTCGACCGCACCCTCGCCCGTGCTGCCGGCTACTTCGAAACCGAGCTCGACCAGAGCATCGAGAGCTTCACCGCCGCGCTCGAGCCGGCGGCGGTGGTCTTTCTCGGCGTCACGCTCGGGGCGGTGGTGATTGCGATGTATCTGCCGGTGTTCCGCCTCGGCACGCTGCTCGGCTGATACATCGAAATGAAGGTGAACAAGGAGGACTGAGATGACCTGTCGCAACCAAAAGGGATTCACCATGACCGAGCTGTTGGTGGTGGTGGCGATCATCGGAATCCTCGCTGCTATCGCTGTGCCGCAGTATGGCGCGTATCGGCAGCGAGGCTTCGATGCCAGGGCGCAATCGGATCTGCGCAATGCGGCGCTTGCCGAGGAGGCGGCGTTTTCCGCCGGTCAGGCCTACGTCTCCTGCACCGAGGCCGACTGCGGCAGCAAGCTGCCGGGCTTCCTCGCCTCTGCGGGAGTGAAGCTGACCATGACTGCCGCCGCCGATTCCTTCACCGGCACGGCTCAGCACGACCAGGGGTCGCGAGCGTGGACCTACGACAGCAGCAAAGGAGGGATGCAGCCGTAGGCGCCCGCCGTCTACCGACGGCAGCTACAGGTGTGTCCCGGAACTTCGAGCTGCCATGCTGTGAGGCTGCAGGCCCCCAAAGCCTGCAAGCCTACGCCGCGTTCGCTCCTCTTTCTGCCCGTGCTAGATGCGAGGGAATGATCGATCTGCTGGTCTTCGTTCTTGGCGCGGTTGTCGGCAGCTTTCTCAACGTCTGCATTCGCCGCGTGCCGGAAGGCGAATCGATCGTCTCACCGGGATCCTACTGCCCCTCGTGCGACGAGCCGATCCGCTTTTACGACAACGTTCCGCTGCTCAGCTACCTCGCTCTGCGCGGCCGCTGTCGCAATTGCCGCGGCCGGATCTCGTCTCGCTATCCGTTGGTCGAGCTGCTGACCGCGGCGCTGTTCTGGCTCGTCTATCGGCATACCGGGCTGCATCCCGAGCTGTTGCTCTACGCGACCTTTGCGGCGGCGTTGGTGACGATCACCTTCATTGACCTCGACCACCAGATCATCCCGGACGTCATCAGTCTGCCCGGGATCGTCGTCGGCCTGACCGCCGCCGCTCTCGGTTACGGCATACCAGTGCGCGACAGCGCGATCGGGCTTCTGATCGGCGGCGGCTTTCTCTACGCCGTCGCCGCCGGCTACGAGTTGCTGACCCAGCGCGAGGGCATGGGTGGCGGCGACATCAAGCTTTTGGCGATGATCGGCGCCTTCCTCGGCTGGCGCGGCGTCTTGGTGACCTTGCTGGTCGGCTCGTCGACCGGCGCCGCGATCGGCATTGCCTTGATGGTGATGCGCGGCGCCGACACTCGGTTGCCGATCCCCTTCGGCCCTTTCCTCTCCTTGGGAGCCCTGGTGGCGCTCTTCCACGGCGAGCCACTGCTCGAGTGGTATGCCGGCCTCAGTCGCTGGTAGGCCAATCCGGTCTCCTCTCCCGCGCGCGCATTTTTTGCGCGCGGGGGCTTGCGCAACGAAGCCTTGGCGAAGTTGTGAGGGCTAGGAAGGGGCAAGTTCCGCTGTGGCGTAGCAGTACCTCACCGCGGCTTGCCTGCCGCCGTCTACCGACGGCAGCTACATGGCCGCGGCTGGCCTGCCGCCGTCTGCCGACGGCAGCTACATGGCCGCGGCGGGCCTGCCGCCGTCTACCGACGGCAGCTACATGGCCGCGGCTTGCCGCCGCCGTCTACCGACGGCAGCTACATGGCCGCGGCTTGCCTGCCGCCGTCTGCCGACGGCAGCTACATGGCCGCGGCTTGCCTGCCGCCGTCTGCCGACGGCAGCTACATGGCCGCGGCTGGCCTGCCGCCGTCTGCCGACGGCAGCTACATGGCCGCG
>DASPMH010000548.1:0-2195 GCA_035627175.1 Terriglobales bacterium
CCGGCGCCGGTACCCGTATCGGCGTAGTTGCCGCCGCCCGCGGCGGGTTGACCTGCAGCGTAGCCGGGATCCATCGCATCGCGACCGGGATCGACGCGCACCGGCGGCGGTGCCGAGCCGGCGACTGCGCCACCCCCGCCACCGGATGCCTGCACCGCGACGCGCTGGCCGGTGCCGGTAGAACCGATCATGTCACTCAAGGTAACGCGGCAGCCGTTCGCCGGCGCAGAGCTCGACAGGCGGAAATCGCAACAGAACAGCCAGCCGTCCGGAATCGGCTCGACATCGGAGAACGAAAGGAAAAGAGCCTTGAGACTGCTCGCCCCTTTCATCGCGCTCTGGACCGACTTGCCGGTGTCGCGATTCGATTCGCACTTCGGCTTGCCCGAGCCCGCCGCCGACGACATGCAGCCGGGATCCCACGACATCACCATCTCGACGCCGGCAACCTGATTGTTGCCGCCGCTCTGGTTGACACAGACGCGCCAGTTGCCGCTCTGCGAATTCTGCTCCTGACTGACGGAGTAATTGGCGGCGAGTGCCGGTACAGCGAAGGCTAGTACGGCACCGGCCGAGGCGAGAGCAAAGACGATTCGACGCGATTGCTGGAGGACGACTGGAATCATCACGGGGCTCCTCTTCAATGGTGAACGGCGATGCTAGCAGTCGAGTTCCTCCACTTCCACCTATGTCAAGCCTCAGGTCGTACGGTAACGACTCGGTTGCGCTTGCTTGCGGCGAGCGGCATGCATGAACGCCGCAGGAGGAGTGCATGAACTTCGGATTGATGATGTTCGCCACCGACTACGCGATCCGCATCGACGAGCTCGCCCGCGCCGCCGAAGAGCGCGGCTTCGAGTCGCTCTGGCTGCCCGAGCACACCCACATCCCCGCCAGCCGCAGGAGCCCGTGGCCCGGCGGCCCACAACTGCCGAAGGAATACTGGCACACCCACGATCCGTTCGTTGCGCTCGCCACCGCTGCCGCCGTCACCAAGACTCTCAAGGTGGCCACCGGCATCTGTCTGATCATCGAACGCGACACCGTCACCACCGCCAAAGAAGTCGCCAGCTTGGATTTTCTCTCCGATGGCCGCTTCCTCTTCGGCATCGGCGGTGGATGGAACGCCGAGGAGATGGAGCACCACGGCACGGTCTTCAAGACACGCTGGCGCAAGATGCGCGAGCAGGTCGCGGCAATGAAAAAGATTTGGACAGAAGACGAAGCAGAGTTCCACGGGGAATTCGTCAACTTCGACAAGCTATGGTCCTGGCCGAAGCCGATTCAGAAGCCCCACCCACCGATCATTCTCGGCGGCCATTCGCCCCAGATGCTGCAACGTGTCGTCGACTACTGCGACGGCTGGATGCCGATCGCCGTCCGGGCTCCGAAGCTCGCTGACGATTTGGCCGATTTACATCGCCGTGCCGAGGCCGCCGGCCGTGATCCGAAGTCGATCTCGCTGACCATCTTCGGCGCGCCTGCCGATGCCGCGCTGCTGCAGCGCTTCGCCGAGCTCGGCGCCGAGCGCATCGCCTTCGCTTTGCCCTCGGCCGATCGCGACACGATCCTGCCGTTGCTCGACCGCTACGCCGCGGCGATGCGCGACTTGGAGAGCAAGGGCTGATCAGGCGGCCTGACGAGTGACGCCGGAGCTGCGGGCGCACAACGTCGATTCGACCGCGTCGCGAATGAACTGGTCGATCGTCGGCTCCCAGCGGAACGACAGGTGGCTGCCTTCGTACCAGTGCGCCTTCGGCCGCTCCCAGTGATTCCACAAGGCGCGGACGTGATCGATCGGCACCAGCTTGTCGTCACTGCCGCCGAAGATGAAGCGCGCCGAACGCGGCACCAGCGGATCGAGCGCCAGAGGCGAGATCACTTGCAGCATCTGGCGGACGCCGGTCCAAGTCACACCGACTTGTTTCGCCATCGCGAGCGTCGCCGGCGGCATGTGCAGCTTGGCGAGGCGTAGCATGTCGACCGCCGGCATACCCGCGATGGCACAAGCGAGATCGCGTTCGAGGGCCGCCAACAGCGCGGCGGTATAGCCGCCCAATGACAGCCCATAGACGCCGATCGACGGCGCGCCGTGCTGCCGCAGCCAACCGATCAGGCGGCGCAGATCCCACATCGCTTGGGCCTCGGCGTGGATGGTGTCCATCCAATTGCACGCCAGGAAGCGCTCGCCGCTG
>DASPMH010000549.1:0-2426 GCA_035627175.1 Terriglobales bacterium
GCCCCAGCAGCGTTCTGGTGTCGGACAATCTCGGCGAGCTCTACCAGAGCGAGCCGGGATTCAAACTGCGCCGCCTGCGGCCGGTGAAGCTCAAAGGCATCGGCAAGGTGCGCTTCGGCGTCCTCCGCCGCCAGTAGCTCCTCCATCGGTGACGGCTGCGAACCACTGTCGACGACGTCTGCGGCTGATGTACCATTCCGGCCAGGAACGATGGGCCAAGACATCCGCCAGACCGATTTCGATCCCGCCGACTTCGCCGAGTTCCAGCGCCTGCTGGCGCAGGAGACCGAGGCGCTGCAAGGCCGCCTCGATGCCGGAGACTTCGATCGCTCCACCTACGTCGCCGGCCTCGAGTTGGAGGCGTGCCTGGTCGATCGCCACGCCTTCCCTGCCGGACGCAACGCGGAGTACCTGCAACGGCTGGCGAGTCAACGCGTCGGGGCCGAGCTGTCGCGGTTCAACATCGAGATCAACGGCACTCCCCGTCCGCTGCGCCAAAAGGGACTCGCCGAGATGGAGTCCGAGCTACGCCACCTGTGGGCCTACTGCTGCGACATCGCCCACGAAGAGGAATGCACGCTGGCGATGATCGGCATCTTGCCGACCTTGCGCGAGAGCGATCTTTGCCTCGCCAACATGACACCGCTGAAGAGATTCTATGCGCTCAATCGGGAGATTCTGCTGCGGCGCGGCGGCCGGCCGCTGCATCTCGACATTCGCGGTCATCAACGTCTGACCCTCAGCCGCGGCGACGTGATGCTCGAGGCGGGCGCGACCTCGTTTCAACCGCACATGCAGGTGCCGGTGCAGCTCGCGCCGCGCTACTTCAATGCCTCCCTGATCCTTTCGGCACCGCTGGTCGCTGTCAGCGCCAACTCCCCCTATCTGTTCGGCCGCCAGCTGTGGGAGGAGACCCGCATCCCGCTGGTCGAGCAGGCGGTCAACTCCGTCGAGCCGTCGCAATGGCCGAGAGTCACCTTCGGCGCCGAGTACATGCGCGCCTCGCCGATCGAATGCTTCCGCGAGAACCTCCGCCACTACCCGGTGCTGCTGCCCGTGCGATCGCAGGAGCCGAGCGCGACCTTGCCTCATCTGCGCTTGCATCACGGCACCATCTGGCGATGGAACCGGCCGCTGATCGGCTTCGACGACAGCGGCACAGCGCATGTCCGCATCGAGCAACGCGTCATGCCCGCCGGGCCGAGCCATATCGACATGATCGCCAATGCCGCCCTCTACTTCGGCGCAGCCTATGCCCTCGCCACCAGGCTCGATCCGCCGGAAGACCGCCTGCCGTTCCGTGCCGCGCGAGAGAACTTCTATCGAGCGGCGCGGCAAGGGTTGGCGGCGCCGTTGGAATGGCTCGACGGCGAGCAGATCGACGCGGGCTCGCTGCTGCAGGAGTGCATCTTGCCGCTGGCGAAAGAGGGATTGCTGCAGCTGCGCGTCGATAGTGCCGACATCGCCCGCTACACTGAAGTGATCGCGGCTCGCTTGCGAACCGGCCAGACGGGAGCCGCATGGCAGCGGGCGTTCGTCGCCGCCCATGGCAGCGACTGCGCTCGCCTGACGGCGGCCTACCTCGAGCACCAGCGCAGCGCGATGCCGGTGCACGAATGGGACGTATGAGGCGGCGGTGAGGTTGACCGTTCTCGATCACCTGCCCAATGGCTTGCTCGAGCTCGCGCCGGCCGAGCTCTATCGCGTGCTCTCGGGCCCGACGCTGATCCACTTGCCGGGCCGGCGCGAGCAACCGCTGCTGGTGTCCACGCTGCTGCACGGCAACGAGGACACCGGCTTCCGCGCGCTGCAGTCCGTCTTGCGGCGCTACCGCGACCAGAGCTTGCCGCGTGCGCTGTCGCTGTTCATCGGCAATGTCGAAGCGGCTCGCTACGGCCTGCGCAAGCTCGACGCGCAGCCGGACTTCAACCGCGTCTGGCTCGGTGGCGAGCGCCGCGGCTATGCGGAGGAGAACGTTGCGCTCGAGGTGCTCGATCAGATGCAGCGCCGGGCGCTGTTCGCCAGCATCGATGTCCACAACAACACCGGACGCAACCCGCACTACGTCTGTGCCACCCATCTCGAAGCGCCGGCACTGCATCTGGCGACGTTGTTCTCACGTATCGTCGTCTACTTCACGACACCCAAAGGGACGCAGGCGGAAGCCTTCGGCAGCCTCTGCCCGGCGGTGACGGTCGAGTGCGGCAAGCCCGGGGTCACCGGCGGCGAGCTGCACGCGGCGGAGTACATCGAAGCATGTCTGCACCTGTCGGCTTTGCCCGCCCATCCGGTGCCACCGCAGGACATCGACCTGTTCCATACCGTCGCGGTGGTGAAGGTGCGCGACGAGGTCTCCTTCAGCTTCGGCGGAGGCGAGGCGGGTGCAATCTTCGATGCCGAGATCGACCGTTTCAACTTCTGCGAGC
>DASPMH010000550.1:0-8177 GCA_035627175.1 Terriglobales bacterium
GATTCTAGTCCGCCGCGCGCCGGATCAATTCGGTGATGGCGGCCGGTTGCTCCACTTGGACGTAATGCCCGCTGGCGGGAACCAGCAACACCTCGGCGCGAGCGATCTGCTTGCCCAGCTTCTCCGCGGTCGCACGGCGCGAAGGGTCGTCCGCTTGCGCCGCGATATACACGGGGATCTCGATCTCGCCATACCCAGGGCTTTGGCGAGCCAGCTCGCCGTCGGAGTCCCAATGTTCGTTGGCGACCGCGTGCAACACTTTCGGTTGCGAGAACACCGTGGTGCGCAGCGAGGTGAACTGCGGGGATGGCGCACTCGCTTTGAATTCCCCCGCCAGCGACTGCGCCACCGTGGCTTCGATGCGGCCGCGCGGGACCAGTCGTGCCAACCCAAGTCCGAATCGCGGCAGGCGTAACAAGCGGTAGAGCGGATTGATCGGACGGATGCGCTGATAAACGGCGCTGTCGACCACCACCACCGCCGCAACCCGCGGCGACTTCATCTGTGCCAGCGCCAACGCGGTCGAACCACCATACGAGTGGCCGACCACTACCGTTCGCTCCAGGCCAAGCTTCTCGATCAGCGCCAGCGCCGTACGGGCGTTGTGTGCGAGGGAGTAGCGGCCGCCATCGCCGCTGAAACCATGGCCGGGCCGGTCATAGCGCGTCACCCGGTGGGTGGTGCGCAGCTCGCGCGCCTGCGCATCGAAATCCTCGAGCATTCCGGGCGAGCCGTGGATCATCAGGATGTCGCTACCGGTACCTTCCTGCAGCACCCGCAGCGCGATCCCGTCCAGTTCCGTGATCGTGCCCGGAAGACCCGCCGGTATCGAAGCATCGGCCGTGTAGAGAAAGCCGGCAATCCAGGCGACGCCGACGATGCCGATCAGGCTGAACAGAGCGATGGCAGCGATGCGCTTGATCATGCAGGCTTTTGGATCGACCCTGCGCCGGCGTCAATGCGCCGCGCCCGTGTTGTGACTGCCGCGCGATCCAGCGATTCTTGGCGAAGAATCCTTGCAGAACGACTTGTGATTTCGCGAAACCCACGTCGCCGGCGAGCAGTAGGCCCGATGGCTTTAAAACGCGCTGAGGATCACCTTGCGCGAGCTCCCGGGCGCGATTCCGCCGCATACCTCCACCTGGGCGCTCATCATAACCAGCACCTTACTGTTCCCTGTAGCCGGTCGATTCCTACGGCAAACAGCGAATCCTCCCAGCGAGGATGATAACTCCGGTCGCGCATGTCCCAGATGCATTGCCGTATACGGGCCCGCAGGAGGGTGAGGGTCCAGCTAGGTCCAATAGGTTTCGATTCCGTGAACTTGCAGCTTTATCCCTATCCACCGTCAGTCGTGCTAAAGGGCGCGCTCGATGGCACTTCAGGGGAGGTTGCGATTCGGTCCGTTTCGCATAGATGCCGAGCGGCAGCTGCTCACTTGCGAGGAGCGCGCATCCATTTGCGCCCCAAGGCCTGGGAGCTGTTGTGCTATTTGGTCGAACGGGCCGGAACGCTGGTTTCGCACGACGAATTGCTCAAACGCCTATGGGGTGACACGGCAATTCAGCCGCAAGCGCTGACCCGGCTGATTTTCGAGCTGCGCCAGGTGTTCGAGATCGCCAGCGACGTTCGGATCGACAACGTCGCGCGGCGCGGCTATCGCTTGATCGCCTCGCTCGAAACGGAGTCTGTATCGCAGCCGCCGCCGGCGCCTGCGGCTGTGTCGATCGCCCCGCCGCAACTGTTCGGTCGCACCGCTGATTTCGCACTTCTCGACACAGCCTGGCACAAAGCGCGAGGCGGGCAGCGCCAGCTCATCTTCGTGAGCGGGGAGCCAGGCATCGGCAAGACCACCCTGGTCCAAGCTTTCCTCGCCAACCTCGCCGGAGCCGCGATCGCATGCGGCCACTGTCCCCGCCGTCATGGTGAGGCAGAGCCGTATATGGCTGTGCTCGACGCGCTCGAGCAATTGGCCGAGACTCTACCGTTGGCTACCACGCTCCGTCGCTTCGCCCCGGCGTGGCTAGTGCAGATGCCCTGGTTGATTGAACCGGACGAGGCTGCCTCCCTCCCTCAGACACTGGCCGGCAGCGGTGCAGCGCGCATGTTGCGCGAAGGCATTCGCTTGCTCGAGGCGCTGAGCGCGGAACAGCCGCTGGTGCTGGTGCTCGAAGATTTGCATTGGTCCGATACCGCCACCATCGATCCGGTGCGGGCCTTGGGCGAGCGCTCCAATCCCACTCGGCTGCTGGTGATCGGTACGTATCGCACCACCGAAATCGCGTTGAGCCCGCACCCCTTGCGCGAAGTCGCGAGTCATCTGGTGCATCGCGGCGGTAACGCAACTCGGCTGATGCTCGATAGCCTCGGTCCCGCGAGCGTGCACGCCTACTTGGTGGCGCGTTTCGGCGACGAGAATCTCGCTCGCACGGTTGCGCCCGTGGTCGAGCGTAAGAGCGGCGGTAACCCACTCTTTCTGTGCTCGTTGACCGATTGCCTGGTCGCGGACGGAACTATCGTTGAAGCCGCCGGCGGATGGGAGCTCAGCGTATCGCCCGATAATCTCGACATCGCTCTGCCGGACGGCCTGCGTGAAATCATCGGCGAGCAGTTGGCGCGGCTGCCCGTAAATCATTGTGAATTACTCGAAGCTGCCAGCGCTGCCGGTGAGGAGTTCACCGCGTACGAGCTGGCCGCGGCGTTGGAGCGCGACGAGGATCACGTCGAGTCGGCGTGCATCGACCTAGCCCAGCGCGGGCATTTCATCCGTCATGTCGGCGAGCGGCCGTGGCCGGATGGCAGTAAGGTGGAGACTTTCGCACTCTCGCACGCCCTCTACGCCCAGGTGCTGGCAGAACGCATCGCGCCGCTACGCCGGCGCGTCCTTCACGGTCGAATCGGCGATCGTTTAGAAGCCGCCTATGGCCCCCAGGCGATCGAGATCGCCGTCCGACTGGCATCGCTGTTCGAGGCGGCGGGAAACGTTGCCAAGCAGGCGTCGTACTTCGAGCTGGCGGCGGTGCGGGCGTATCAACGCTTCGCCTATCGGGAAATGGGTGAGTGCATCGGCCAGGCAATTGAAGCGATTCAGTCGTTGCCGCCGTCGCTCGAGCGGACTCGGCGCGAGGCCGAGCGCTGGCTCGACCTGGCGAACATTTCGATCGTCGCGTTCGGGTTCAATGATCGCCGTGCCCGGGAAGCTTTCGATTGTTCCTGGGAGCTGACTCGCGGCGGCGTCGACCCACTCATCGCCTTCAGAGCTCAGCTCGGCCGTTGCCTTACCGAGCTGATGGCTTTCGAATACTCGGGCAAGTCGAACACGGAGTTGATGGGAATCGCCGGTTCGGTGTTGGCGTCAGCGCAAGGTCACCCGGAGCTGTTGGCGGCGGCACACATGTACAACGCCTGTGTCCTGCAATCCGTGGGCGAGTTCGGCATGGCGCTGCGGCACTGTGTCGAGGGGCGAAAGTACGTGCCCTCCGCGCTGGCCGGCATTCCCCGCGATGCCGATCTCGAAGCGACGTTGTCGGTCTTCGAGGCTCGAACCTCGGCATCGCTGGGGCTGGTCGGTCGCTCGCGCGAATGCTCGGCGTCGGCGCTCGCCCGCCTGACCACTCTATCGCTGCCGCAGCAACAGGTGGCGGGGAATACTCTTCTGGCGGAGGCGGCGTTAGCGCGGCGCGACGAAGAGCTCGCCGCTGAGCTCGCTGCCACTGCGATTTCGATCAGCAACGAAGCCGGCGTCGGCAATTACCAGGTCCTGGCGCGTGCACTCTTGCCTGTACGCAGCTAGGGAGCGAACCCGACGCCCTCGCTGCCGTGGAGGATGCGTTGCAAGCTCGACGTGCGGTGGGCGAGCGCTGGTTCGAAACGCCGATTTTGTTACGAACGAGCGCCTTTTGTCGAAGCCAAGACGATTACGAGCGTGCCTCGCAATACATGGCGGTGGCACAACGCCTCAGCGAGGTGCAGTTCAAGAGCGAAGTGTGGTGCGAGCTCGGCGAGATCTCGTTCGCCCAGTCGCGTGCCGTGGGCGCCGTTGACGCGAGTGGCGAAGTTCGCAAGGCCGAGTATTTCCTCGAGCACGCGATCACCTTGGCACGCGCGCAGAAGGCGATCCTTGCGGAAGCGCGCGCGGCGATAGTGGTCGCCCGCGTGCAGATCACGACCGACCGGCGCGCCCAGGCGCTCAGCCTCATTTCCGAAATCCACCGCCGCTTCCCGCCGACGGAGAATTCCGCAGATATGGATGACCTCGAAGCCCTGCTGCACGAGCTGCGCTGACCGCCTCTCAACGCGGCTCATCGATACCGACGAGCAAGTCCTTCGTCCGACCTTGGCCGTTGGGGTCTCTGGGCAATACGCTACGACCCATTGACCGTCGCGCGGCGAGCTAAAGCGGGGCGCGGTCCGCCACGATGTCCGCCAGCGGGACGCACTCGACCCGCTCGGCGAGCGGATAACGACGCTCGCCGGGATAGACGACCAACAGGCGGTCGAGCCGCAGATCGTTGAGCGCGACGCGCATCGATCGAGTCATCCGAGGCGCATCCTGCCGCTTGAGCTCGACTCCGGTGCGCTCGCCGTCGTCGACGAAGAACAGATCGAGCTCGGCGCCGCTGTGCACACCGTAGAACCACGCTTCGCGAGGATCGAACGTTCGCAACACTTGCTCCAAGGCAAAGCCTTCCCAGGAAGCGCCGAGCTTCGGATGCATCATGAGATCGCGCCGCGAGGCAATGCCCTGGAGGGCGTGAAAGATCCCGCTGTCGCGCAGATAGATCTTGGGACTCTTGACCAGTCGCTTTCCCAAGTTGTCGTGCCAGGGCGACAGACGGCGAACCATGAAGGTCTGCTCGAGAGCGTCGAGGTAATTGCGAGCGGTGGTGGGGGAGACCCCGAGCGAGGCCGCGACCTCCGAGGCGTTCCACACCTGGCCGTGATAATGCGAGAGCATCGCCCAGAATCGGCCGATTGCCTTCGGCGCAATGGCGAAGCCGAGCAGCGCCAGGTCGCGCTCGAGGAAGGTGCGGACGAAGTTCTCTCGCCACACCATGCTGTCCGCGTCCGATGCGGCGAGAAACGACCGCGGAAAGCCACCGCGCAGCCAAAGAGGTTGCAGGGCCGCAGCTCCGACCTCCGAGCCAGCGAAGCCGCCGATCTCGAGGATCTCGACCCGTCCTGCGAGTGACTCGGCCGCTTGCCGAGAGAGCTCCGGCGAGGCGCTGCCGAGGACGAGGAACTGGGCCGGGTTGCGCGGTCGATCGACCAGCACCCGCAACACCGGGAAGAGCTCCGGCTGGCGCTGCGCTTCGTCGAGAACGACCAGTCCGTCGAGAGGCTGCAGCGCGGTGATCGGCTGCTCGAGCAGCGCGGCAATGGCGGGATGCTCGAGATCGAAGAACGTCGGCGATTCGGGTGGCAGAAACTGCCGCGCCAGGGTCGTCTTACCGCACTGGCGCGGCCCGATCAGCATCACGATCGGGCTGCGCCGCAGGGCTGCACGGATGCGGCTCACATATTCGTCACGCCCTACCATCCTGGAAAATTGCCACCCGGAGTTTCAATTTTCAAGGATGGATCCCGTCGCAAAGAGGTGCGCGAATCGCGAGCTTGAAGCGAGGGCAGGATAGTAGGGAAAGGGGGCGCACACCTGATTCTAATTTCGGTGGGGATGTACATCCTTGCTTGGTTGGTGATACGGGGCCGCCCACACCGAGACCGTTTCCCAGTTCATACGACTGCCTCCACTTTCACGGGGCGGCGTCGGCTTCGGCGCGGAGGGCGATATGCGAAGCCGATCAGGTGCGGCCGGTTTGGTCTTGGTCGTTTGTTTTCTGTTGCAGTCCAGTTCGCCGGTGCTGGCTCAGCCGGATACCCCGACGGAGGTGCCGAGCGATACGCCGACGGAGATTCCGAGCGATACTCCGACTCCGCCGGCGACCGACACCCCGACTCTGACGCCGACGCGGACTCCGACGCACACCCCCGCGTGCGTCTACACCGCGACTCGTACGCCGACCGCGCCGATTGCGGTGACGCCGCACGCCACCGTCGTCACCAGCGACGCCGACAGCGGGCCAGGCTCGCTGCGCGACGTCATCCAGAACGCCAAGCCGAGCGACACCATCACCTTCGCCGCCAACCTGCCCGGACCGATCGTGCTCACCGGCGGCGAGCTTTCGATCCAGATGCCGCTGACCATCCAAGGCCCGCCGGCCGGGATCACCATCAGCGGCAATCACTCCAGCCGCGTCTTCAGCATCGGCAGCGGTGCCGTCGTCGTCCTCAAGCGGCTCGACATCGCCGCCGGCACCAGCGTCTCGGGCGCCGGCCTGTCGGTCTCCTCGGCGCACGTCACCCTCGAGGACGTCACCATCCGTGACTGCGATGCCATCGAAGGCACCGGCGGCGGAATCCTCAACAGCGGCGGCACCGTCGTGCTGCGCCGCAGCACGGTGCGCAACAACGCCAGCTTCAGCCTGACCGACGCCTTTGCCGGCGGCATCTACAGCAGCGCCGGTACGCTGCTGCTGTACGACAGCACCGTCAGCGGCAATGCCGCTACCGGCTTCAACACGGCGGTCGGCGGCGGCATCTTCCTCACCGGCAGCGGCAACCTGACCGTCCTCACCAACAGCACCATCAGCGGCAACTCCGTCTTCGGACCGAACGGCGCTCGCGGCGGCGGCATCTTCAATGGCGGCGGCGCCAGCGATGCGATCTTGGCGAACACCACGGTTACAGCAAACAGCGCCGCGATCGGCGGCGGCGCGACAGCGGGCGAAGGCGGCGGCATCTTCAATCTCGGCGGCATCTCGCGAGTCCGCATCAAGAGCACCATTCTCGCCGGCAACGGCTCCGGCGGCGACTGCAGCGGCAGCATCCAGGCGACGCCCTCCGGATACAATCTGATCGGCGACGACTCCGGATGCATCTATCTCGCGCTGCCGAGCGATCAGGTCGGCACCATGGCTAACCCGATCGATCCGCGGCTCGGACCGCTGCAGAACAACGGCGGCACGACCGAGACCCATGCGCTGCTGGTCGACAGCGCCGCGGTCAACGGCGGCGACGCCAGCGGATGCTTCGGTTACGACTGCGCCTTCTCCGACTCCATCGGACCGTTGCTGTCCTTCGATCAGGCAGGTCACTCCCGCCCGCTCGCCGGCAACTGCGACATCGGCGCCTTCGAAGCGGCGACCTTCCCGCCGACTCCGAGTCCGATGCCAACCGACACTCCGACGCCACCGCCAGCCGACACGGCGACGCACACCCAGAGCCCGACTGGGACACCGCCGCCGAGCCACACGCCGGCCGATACCCAGACCCCGAGTCGTACGCCGACGCCCAAAGCGACTTCGACGCCGGCGTGCACCATCACCGCCACGCCGCGGCCGACGTCGACCGCCGTCGGCCCGTCGCCGACCGCCAACACCACGCCCGCCCAGCTGATCGTCACCACCCTGGCAGACAGTGGCCCCGGCTCGCTGCGCGCCGTGGTCAACGCGCTACCGGCAGGCGGTACGGCTCAGTTCGCCGTCAGCGGTACCATCCAACTGCTCTCCGGTGCGATCACGATCTCGAAGAACCTGAGCATCGAGGGCAACAACGCGATCGCCATCAGCGGCTCCGGCCTGAGCAACGTCTTCAGCATCAGCGGCGCGAAGGTGCTCCTCGCCGGGCTCGATCTGTTCAATGGCCAAGCTCCCAAAGGCGGCGCAATCTTGAGCAACGGCGCTGACCTGACGTTGTTGGCCTGTACCGTGCGTGACAGCTCCGCCAGCAGCGGCGGCGGCGTGGCGGCGCGCGGCGGACGGCTGGCGCTGATCGAAACCACGGTGCGCAACAACACCAGCGCCAGCACCGGCGTCGCCGCCGGCGGCGGCATCTATCACGAGGGCGGCGAGCTGATCATCCGCAACAGCACCATCAGCGCCAACGTCGCCAACGGCATCCACTCCGGCCTCGGCGCCGGCGTCTTCGTCGGCGGCAGCGACAGCGAGGCGGTCCTCACCAACGTCACCCTCAGCGGCAACCGCGCCTCGGGCGGCACTGTCGGCCAAGGCGGCGGCCTATTCGCCGGCGGCAACAACGTCAGCGCCGCTCTGATCAACAGCACCGTGACCAGAAACGTAGCCGCAACCGGCACCGGGCCGGGCCAAGGCGGCGGCGCC
>DASPMH010000551.1:0-5711 GCA_035627175.1 Terriglobales bacterium
CAGGCTCACAGATCACGCTGAGCGTGTCGGAGCGTACATGGCCGGCGCGAGCCGGTGCTTTGTGGCGGGCGTCGGTGACCGCCGCTCGGGCGGCCGCGAAAGGCAGATCACGATCGACTTCGGCCGTCGCCAGGGTGCGCGTGCCGGACCAGGACTGGTAGCCGTTGCGGTAGGTGCGCCAGCGGCGCGAGTCGTCACCGAGCAGCAGGTAGTGCGTCTGCAGTACGATCAGCGACTCGACGGTGATGGTTGCCCGGCCGCAATTGTGGAGTTGGGCATGGAGGTCGACGTCACCGCTGGCCGTGATCTCCGCCTGCAGCTCGATCGCCACCCCGCCCGGACCGTTCTCTGCCCTCAGACGGCGGCCGGCCTTTTCGAACCGGCGTGGGCTCCAGCGCCGCGCTACCCCGTCGACATAGACCACAGCTCCCGGGCCGCCCGGGCCAAGCGCCAAGCGCAGCCCACGTAGCGACAGACCTTCTGGGGCGAGGTCGAGATCCATGCAGGGCTTCTATGCGAAGCTGGCGGCAGCGACCAGATTCTCCACGTTTTATCCTCAAAAATGTAAAAGGTTCCGGCGGTCGCCATCGGCCTACGCATTGTACGTACTTTCGCCGGCATTTCTGCTTTGGCGCGATGCTTGCGTTCCCCCGCGCAAGAAAGCGAGGCCGCATGAAAGCCATCCGACTGCTAGCCACCACCTTACTGCTGTTCACCGCGATTCAGATCACCGGCTGTCGCCGTGACGACGGACCTGCCGAACGGGCCGGCGAGAAGATCGACGAAGCGGTCGACGAGGCCGAAGACAAGGTCGATTGACCGCAACGGCGCCGCGCGAACTTCACTCTAGAGGAGAATACCATGGGGAGATTGCCCAACGTCCAAACCGAACCAGCGCACGTGCTCGGCTTTCCGGAAGAGCACCTACCCTCCACCTTGCTGCATCCGGTGCAGTTCGCGGACATTTGGCGCGGTGGGGTGTGTACCCCTGAACGTGAGCTCGCGGCGGCAGTGATCGAGACAGCCGCGGCCGATCTGCGCAAGTACCGCCACGCGCGCGGCCGGCGGCGCCAGCGCTTCTACATGGAAGCGCGCAAATGGGTGATGTCGGACGACCGTGATTGGCCGTTCTCCTTCATCAATCTCTGCGATTCCCTCAAATTGTCGGTCGAGGCGCTGCGCGAAGAGATGCTTGGTGACGCGACCGAGCGTCAGGTCGCCGAAGCGGCCTGATCTGGCTGCCCTGGAAGACGAAAGCCGCGGCGCTCGACGCGCCGCGGCCTTCGCTTAGCAGGGGCTTCGGACCTCCCGCTTCGACCTCCCTTGCCCCCTCCTTACAAGGAGGGGGTTGGACAATTAGAAGGCTTCGATCAGAGCGGCGGCGCCCATGCCGCCGCCGATGCACATGGTGACGATGCCCCACTTCTTCTTGCGGCGGCGGAGCTCGAGCAGGATTGCCCCGGTCTGACGGGCACCGGTCATACCGTACGGGTGACCGATCGAAATTGCGCCGCCGTTGACGTTGAGCTTCTCGGGATCGAGACCGAGACGGTCGCGAATGTAGACCGTCTGCGAGGCAAAGGCCTCATTGAGCTCGATCAGATCGATGTCGTCGAGCTTCTTACCGGTCCGCTCGAGCAGCTTCGGAATGGCGAATACCGGTCCGATGCCCATCTCGTCGGGTTCGCAGCCACTGACCACCAGGCAATGGTAGGCGCCGAGCGGCTTCAGATTGCGCTTGGCTGCTTCGGCATCGCTCATCATCACCAGCGCCGCGGCACCATCGGAGAGCTGCGATGAATTGCCGGCGGTGACCGTGCCGCTCTCGGGATTGAACGCCGGCGGCAGTTTGGTCAATCCCTCGAGGGTGGTCTCAGGACGGTTGCCCTCGTCTTGAGAGAACAACGCCTCGTGGGTCGACTCCTGACCGGTGGCCTTGTCCTTCTTCAGATACTTCACCTGGATCGGAGCGATCTCATCGGCGAGTCTGCCGGACTTCTGTGCCTCGGCAGTGCGTTGCTGCGACTGGAAAGCGTACTCGTCCTGGCTCTCCCGACTGACATTGTATCGTTGGGCGACGACCTCGGCGGTCTGGCCCATCGGCATGTAGATCTCACCCTTGATCTGGGAGACCGTCGGATTGACGTAGTCGTTCATGTTCAGCTGCTGCTGAACCCGGGTGATCGATTCGACGCCGGAAGCGACCATCACCGGAACACCGTCGACGATGATGCGGTGCGCCGCGACCGACACGGCTTGCAGACCGGACGAGCAGAAGCGGTTGATGGTCGTGCCACTGGTGGTCACCGGGCAGCCGGCGCGGATCGCCGCGACGCGGGCGACGTTGTTGCCGGTCGAACCTTCCGGCAGGCCGCAGCCGCTGATGACGTCTTCGACGTCGCCAGGCTCGATGCCGGCGCGCTGAATCGCCTGCTCGATGGCGTGGCCAAGCATGTCGGCTCCGTGGGTCAGATTGAAATAGCCGCGGAACGCCTTGGCGATCGGGGTGCGCGCGGTCGATACGATGACTGCCTGTCTGGTGGACATAAAACCTCCGGGATTGAATCTACTGAAGAGTTGCGCCGACTTTGCCGATCACTTGCTCGGCTTCGGTCATGACGCGGCGAATGATTTCGCGGCAGGGCAAGACTTCCTTGATCGCTCCGGCTCCCTGCCCTGCCGGCATCATGGTGCGATCGGGGTCGACACGTGCATCGCGAACGTAATTGGCGACGCGATTCTGCACGCTGACCATCAATTGCATCGGGAAGGCCTGAATCTCCTCTGGCTTACGCTCCCATTCTTCGACGTAGGAGTTGCGCAACACCCGCATCGGCTTGCCCGAGTAGCAGCGGGTGACGGTGGTGTTGGTCTCGTCGGACTCGACGATGCGCTGTTTGAACGCACCCGCGGCATTGGCCTCTTCCGAGGCGATGAAGCGCGTGCCCATCCACACACCTTGGGCGCCGAGCGCCAGAGCTGCCACCAGACCGCGGCCGTCGACGATGGCCCCGGCGCCGAGCACCGGAATCTTGACGCCATCGACGATCTGGGGGATCAGCGCGAGGGTGGCGATCTGACCGGTGTGACCACCGGCTTCGGTACCTTGCGCGACCACCACATCGCAGCCCGCCTGCTCGGCGCGGACGGCGTGCTGGACCTTGCCGCACATCGACATGACCTTGAGGCCAGCATCATGGCAGCGCTCGACTACGGGTCCCGGGACGCCCAGTCCGGCGATGAACGCCGCCGCACCTTCTTCGATGATGACATCGATCGAGGCGAGGATCTGCTCCGGCAGGGCGGCGAGAAGATCGACTCCGAACGGTTTCTGCGTCCGCCGCCGCACCTCGCGCATCTCTTCGCGGATTCGTTCCGGCGAAGCGCCGACCATGCCGAGGGTACCGAAGCCGCCGGCCTCCGATACCGCAGCACAGACCTCGGCATAGGCGACCTGCCCCATGCCGGCAAGAAAGATCGGGTATTCGATCCCGAACAGATCGCAGATCGGCGTCCGTATACTCATCAAAGATTGACCTCGAAGAATGCGAAACCGAGCTTTGATATGCGGGATCAATTGTCGAAACAAGAGGATCTGCGGCGATCCCTCCGGTCGGCGGGCTACATTCGCTCCTGGACGCGTTGCGCCATTTGCTCGAGCGTGTCCATGTTCTCGACCGTCAGCTCGGTGTCCGGGATGGTGACGCCGAAGCTGTTCTCGATGAAGACGGCGACGTGGGCGAGCGAGAAGGAGTCGATGATGCCGCCGCTGATGATCGGCTCATCGTCGGCGAGATCGAGATCGGCATTGCGCACCAGCTCGGTGCAGATGAAGGTCTTCAGCTGAGCGATGACTTCGGCACGCGTCGGAGTTGTCACGGTCGATCCTCACTGCCGGCACGAGCTAGCTCGGCCAGGTACTTGTCGCGATTGGCGGCGCGGGCGTGCTTGCCGCTCGTCGTCTTGACGATCCAGCCACGTTCGACGAAGTGGACCGCGCCCAGGGTGATGTCGAGCTCCCGGAGCACGCGCTGCCGCAAGGCTCGATCGATGCTGCGGCGGCTCCCTTCCGCAAGTTCCGGGCGCAGCTCGCAGATCAGAATCACCCGCTCGGTGCCGACGTCCTGGTCCGCGACGCCGAAAGCGACGGCCCTGCCAGGTTGCACCCCTTCGGTGCGGTCGGCGATCGCTTCGACGTCCTCGGGGTGGACATTGTTGCCACCGACGATGATCAAGTCCTTCTTGCGACCGCAGAGGTAGAGCTCGCCTTCGGCGAGATAACCGAGATCGCCACTGCGAAACCAGCCATCACGGAGGACCTCCGCGGTCGCGGCCGGGTTGCGATGATAGCCGTCGAAGAGATGCGGGCTGCGGACGCAGACCTCGCCAACGGTGCGGTCCGGTAAGGGACGATGGTGCTCGTCAGTGATGCGCAGCTCGACCTGATGCAATGGCGGACCGTTGCTGACCACGGCCAGCGCCGCTGCTTCGGGCGGAACGTTACTTCTCGGCGGCACCGGCACGGCTCGGCCGGCGCGCAGTTGCGTGCGGTCGATCCAATCCACCCGCGGCGCGCTGTTGGTGATGCTTGCCGTCAGCACATTCTCCGCCATGCCGTAGCCGGTGCGGATCGCTTCGCGCCGCAGCCCGTACGGCTCCAGGCGGCGGCAAAATGCCTCTAGCGAATCGGCACGCACGAGCTCGGCGCCGTTCGCGACAAAGCGCCAGCTACCGAGATCCAATGCGCTGAGATCCGCCTCACGAAGGCTGCGGGCAAGAAGATGAAAGGCAAAATTCGGCATCCAGGAGTGGGTGCCGCGGAGTTCGTCGACCAAGCGCAACATCACGATCGGGGCGCGGATCCAGTACGCCGGCGACAGGATGGCCGACTGCATGCGCCGCACCAGCGGCAGCAGCACCCCGGTAATCAGCCCCATGTCGTGATTGAGCGGCAGCCAGCTGACCACGATCCCGTCCGGGTCGGGCTCGACGAAGTCGCCGTACGAGTCGAGAAAGCGCAGCATCGCCCGGTGCGAGATGCGCACCCCCTTCTGCATTCCGGTCGTACCACTGGTGAACTGTACCGTCGCCAATCCTTCCGGTGCTGGCGCCGCAATTCGAGCGCCGCGTTCCGCATCACAGCCTTGCGCCAGCAACGCCGCATCGATCAGCAGGCATCGATCGCCATCGAGCCGCTGGCGCAGCAGCGGCAGCAGCTCGGAGGCGCAGACGATGGCGCGCGCCTGCGACTGGGTCGCCAAGCGCAGGGCACGCTCGACGTAGGTTCCGGCGTCGTTGCGGGCGGTGAAGTACGGCAGCAGCGCCGGCACCGCCGCACCGTAGGCGGCGCCGAGAAACAGCGGCACGGCTTCGTTGTCGTACGGCAATGCCAGCAAGACGAGGTCGTGCGGCGCCAGTCCAGCCTGCGCCAACGCGCCGCGGTAGCCGAGCGCCCGCTGATGTAGCTCTTCCGCCGACCAGGCTCGCCGGCTACCGTCTTCCGCGATCCACAGCAATGCCTGACGCTGCGGCTGACGCTCGACCGCCGCGGCGATCGCCTCGAACAGGGTCATCGTCAGAAGCCTTGGTAAACGAAGGGCGTACTGGCGTCGCTCTGTGAGATCGCGGCGATCACCAGCAGCGCCACCGCCAAGGCGACGCCGCGGACCGGTACCGGCCACCGCAAGAAGATCAGCTCATCGCGCCAGCTC
>DASPMH010000552.1:0-2298 GCA_035627175.1 Terriglobales bacterium
GGATTGCCGATGGCGAACGGAGGCGCCATCGCCGCGGTGGCGCGGCGCGCCAAGAATTTCTCGATCAGCTCGACCAGGCTGTGCAGGCTGACCGGCTTGCTGAGATACTCGTCGGCGCCGGCGGCAAGGCAGCGCTGGCGATCGCTGGCCATTGCCAAAGCGGTCATCGCCACGATCGGCAGCGATGCCAGCGAAGGATGGCGGCGCAAGCGGCGGGTCGCTTCGAGCCCGTCCATGCCCGGCATCTGCACGTCCATCAGGATCAGCGCCGGTGAAAGCTCCTCGGCCCGCGCCAGCGCTTCTTCGCCGGTGCGCGCGATGGCGAGCCGGTAGCCCTTGCTCTCGAGATAATCGGACACGGTATCGATGCTGACCTGATTGTCGTCGACCAGCAGGATCAGCGGGGCCTCGGCAGGCGGGCGAGCCCGAGCCGTGCCGTGGGCCTTGCCACTGAGTGCCAAGCGGGTGAGGGTGTCGTACAGCTCGGCCCGGCTGAGTGGCTTGATCAGACAGGCGGCAGCACCGTGCTCGAGCGCCCGCGGCGCCTCGTCGAGAATCGTCACCACTACCGTGGGAATGGCGGCGGTCGCCGCCTCCGCCTTGAGCTCGGAGAGGATCTGCCAGCCGCTGCCGTCCGGCAGCAGGATGTCGAGCAGGATCAACTCGGGCCGCAACTGGCGAATTGCCTCGATCGCTCCGACCGCCTGAGGGTGCACCTCGACGGAGACGCCCTGATCGGTGAGGAAGCGCGCCAGCTGAGCCGCGGCAGAGGGCGAATCCTCGATGATCAAGGCCCGCCGGTAGTGCGTGGCGAAAGAGGCGCGCGAGCTCGCCGGCTGCGCCTCGGCGACGATCCACGGCAACTGGATGCGGAAGCGACTGCCCTGCCCTGGCTCGCTGTCGACCGAGACGCTGCCACCGTGGAGCTCGGCCATGCGCTTTACCAGCGCCAGGCCGAGGCCGGTGCCGGGATACTGGCGCGACAAGGCGCTGTCGAGCTGGACAAAGCTGTCGAAGACACGTTCGCGGTCGGCGGCGGCGATGCCGATGCCGGTGTCCCAGATGGTGAAGGTCAGCCGCTGGTGCGCCGCGTCGCCGCTGACCTCGAGGCCGATCGCGCCGCCGTCGGCAGTGAACTTGACGGCGTTGCCGAGCAGGTTGATCGGCATCTGTTTCAGCCGGCGGGCATCGGCGCGCACCGTCTTGACCCGGCTGTCGGAGGAAAAGGAGACGCGCAGGCTCTTGCGGCTCGCCGGCTCGCGGATCATCCGCACCACGCTCTCGCAAACCGAGTCGATCTCGATGTCGGCGAGCTCGAGCTCGAGCTTGTCGGCGCCGATGCGAGAGAGATCGAGGATGTCGTTGATCAGCGACAGCAGGTGTTGGCCGCTGTCGCGGATGTTCTGCACCGCCTGCAGCTGCTTGGCATTCAAGTCGCCGGCGATCTGCTCGTCGAGCGACTCGGCGAGCCCGAGGATGGCGTGCAGCGGCGTGCGCAGCTCGTGACTCATGCTGGCAAGGAACTCGTCTTTCATCCGCGCCGCCCGAGCGAGCTCGGCGTTGGCCGTGCTCAGGTCGGCGGTGCGCTCCTCGATGCGGCGCGCCAGCAGAGCTCGTTCCGCTTCGAGCGCCTCCTGCGCCACCTTGCGATGCAGCCCGTGGGCGATGATCTCGCCGAACATCCGCAACAGGGCGATATCGTCTTCCGACCACGACTTGGCCTGATCGAGTCCGTCGAAGCCGAGCATGCCGGAGAGCGTGCCCTGCCATAGAATCGGCACCATCACGATCGAGCGCAGACGCGGCAGCGCCGGTAGGTCCATGCTGCGCAACACCGCCAGCGCATCGGCGGGCAGCGCGGCAAGATCGGCTACGTGAATGGTCTCGCCGCGCTGCAGCCGCTCCATCCACCAGCGGAAGCCGGAGGTTGGCACGTCGGTGAGCAGCTCGCGATGCGGCGGCACACCCTCGGCGCTCCATTCGTGGGTGTTGGTGGCGGTGCCGGCAGCGCCATCGACCGCGAAGACGTATCCGCGCTGCACGCCGCAAAATTTGCCGATCGCTCCCAGCGCGGCGCGGATCTCGTCATCGATCGCGGCTGGTGCCAAGCTGATCAAACGGGTCGAAATCGAGCACAACAGGCGCTCGAGCCCGAGTCGGTGCGCCAGGGCCTGGTGCGCGTGCGATGCTGTCCGCGCCAGCGAACGCGAGCGCTGCTCCGATTGGCGCAGCGCGGTTGCGGCATCCTTGGCAGCGGTGATGTCGCGGTAATTGAGCACGATGCCGGCGACGGCGGCA
>DASPMH010000553.1:0-5383 GCA_035627175.1 Terriglobales bacterium
CGAGTCGTCGACCGGATCGGCCATACCTTGGCCTCGTACCGCACCCAGGTAGCTGCTCTCGCCGCCGCCCTCGCGGTCAGCTTCGTCGCCGTCGGCTGTCAGGTCGTCGCCTTCTACATGGCGACCAAAGCGTTCCCGCTACCGGCAGCTACACTACTCGAGCAGGCGGTGATCGTGCCGGTCGCCGCGCTCAGCAATGTCGTGCCGCTGCCGGTCAACGGACTCGGTCTACTCGATTTCGCCATGAGCTGGCTGACCGAGCAGGTGACGCTCGGAAGGATCGCTGCGGCAGAGGTGATGTTGGCGCTGCTCGCGATTCGTGCCGCCCAGATGGTGATGGTGCTGACCGCGCTGTGGCTCTATTCCGCGCCCTTCGCCGGGCGGAACAGCGCCGCTGCGGCAAGTTAGGAAGCGCCTCCTGAAGCGTCTTGCCAGCTTGCTGCGATGAAGGAGATGATCGCGGGGCGTTGCAGCGCTTCGCTGACCAGCCGGTCGATCTGCGCGGCGAGCCAATGCGAGCGCGCCTCGAGATCGATCAGCTTGCCCACCTTGGATTTGCCGTAGCGCTCGAAGACGTCGTCGCAGGCGTCGAGCGCGAGCTGTTGCGCCAGCCGGTCGAGCTCGGGGGCGGTGACGACCTTTTCGATCAGCCGAGCGAGCTGGCGCGCGTCTCCTCCGCCGAGAACCTTGCCATAGGTCGCCATCGGCTCTTCGAGGAGCTGGCGGACCAGTGCGGCGGCGAAGTCGAGCAGGGCTCGCTGGTTCGCCTTGCTGGTGGCGAAGCCGACTGCCTGTTGCTGCAGCGTCGGCATGAACAGGCGGATGAAGCCCTTGATCTGCTCCTCGAGCATGCGAGTCGCCATCCCGCCGAACAGCGGGTTGACCTTGCGATAGAAGGCCGCGATCGCGGTGTAGATCAGGTCGGTGAGCAGGCGCTGGACGAACTCGTGCTCGAGGATGGTGGTGACCAGCTCTTCGACGTACGGCGGCACCTCGCGCGCCGATTCGAGGACCCGCTCGATCTCCTCCAAACCGCTCTCACCGAGGAGGTCGGCAAACGAATCCGAGCGCCGCTGCAAGCGGGCGGCGAGATGCTGGCGTTGCTGCAGAGTGACCGAGGTCAACAGCTCGATATCGATCAGCTCGATGTCGAACTGTTCGATCGCGGCGCGAACGGTAGCGCGCCCGATCAGCTGCTCGAGCGGGGTTGCGGCGATCGCTTCGATTTCGTCGACCACGAGTTGGCGCAGGCGGCGGCGAAATCCGGGCGAGTCGAGGTAGACCTGCCACGGCGCCGTCTTCTCAGCGGACGACTTCTTCTTGGGCGTCGCCTTTTTTACGGCTGCGGACTTCTTGGAAGTTGCGCCCTTTTTGGTGGCCGCCATCGAAGGCTCAGAAGAGGTCGGCGAGCACGCCGAAAAAGGCGCCGATCACCAGCAGACCCTGAGCGATCATCGACGTGGCGAAGCCGGCGGCACGCTGGGAGGCTTCGACAATGTAACCGCGGAAATAGAGAAAGCGGCCGGCGATGAAGACCAGACCGAGCAGGGCAGCCCAGCCGGCACTGACGTAGTGAGCGAACAACCACATCGCCGGCAGGAAAATGATCAGGTGCTCCAAGGTGTTGAGGTGCGCGCGGACGTAGCGCTCGAAGACGGGATGACCGGTCATCGCCGGCGCAGGCACGTCATACGTGCCCCGGGCTTGGCCCACCAGCATGCCGAAAATGAAGTATTCGATCAGGGCGATCAGAGTGACCAGCGCAACCAGCTCCATCGGGTGTCCTCCTGCAGAAATGTAGAGACGGACCTTCCCCATCCCTACGGCCTTTGCAAAGGGTGCGGGGCTCAGTCCCGCGGGCGGACCGAGACGTAGCGGTTGCCGCGCTCGTAGAACCGCCAGGGCTTGGCTGCCCAACGGCCGGCATAGTCGACGTTGATGCGCGGCGATCGCCCGATCCGCCCGACCGGTAGATCGGCATCCTCCAGGTAGAGCTCGTCGCCGCAGAGGTCGCGGCCGTAATCGGCACCGGTGATGGCGAGTGCCGCGGTCAGCTTGCCAGGACCGTTGCAGAGCTCGCGCGCCGTCGGCGGACGATGGCGACGGGCGACCATCAGCTCGACGCCACGCACCGGCTCGAGCGCTCGGATCAGCACTGCGTGCGGATGGCCTTCCTCCGCGACGACCAGATTCATCGCCCAACAACTGCCATAGAGCAGAAAGACGTAGGCATGGCCGGGCGGGCCGAACATCGCTGCGGTACGTTTGGTCAGACCACGCGAGCTGTGGGCGGCAAGGTCTTCAGGGCCGCGATAGGCTTCGGCTTCGACGATCCGGCCGGCGGTTTCTCCCTCGACGGTTCGGTGCACCAGCACCTTGCCGATGCATTGTCGCCCGACCTCCAGGACCGGTTGGCTATAAAACTGCCGGGGGAGCTTCATCGCTGTGCAAAGGCCGGCCGCGCGCTCACTTGGCGAGCAGGCTGCTGCCGCAAATTTTGGCACCAGAACCAATCTCGATCCGTCAACAATCGAGAATGCGCACGAACTGCTCGGCACGTGCGTTGCTCCGTCCGCAGTCCAGCGACCGCGCCTCGCGGTATTGGGCCGAACCAAAACATCAGGAGAGTGACCATGCCGAACTGTGACAAGATTCGCGACCCCGAGTTGGCTCTTGCGGTAGCGCCCCGGCGCTTGGCAGCAGCAGCTGGGCTGCTGGTTCCGCTGTTGAGCAGCGCCGCCGCGTGGGCCGAAGAGGCTGCGCCGGTGGTATTCGATAGCGGCGATACCGCCTGGGTGCTGACCTCGGCGGCCTTGGTTCTGATGATGACGCTGCCCGGCCTCGCGCTGTTCTACGGCGGGTTGGTGCGCGCCAAGAACGTCCTCAACGTGCTGATGCAGTGCTTCATATCCGCCGGTATCGCCGGTGTGGTCTGGGTTCTCTTCGGCTACAGTCTCGCCTTCGGCACCGGCAACAGCTGGGTCGGTGACTTCTCCAAGGTCGGGCTCGGCGGAGTCACCCTGGAATCGTTCATCACCAACGGCGCTGGGCGGAACATTCCCGAGTACATCTTCGTGATGTTCCAGGGCATGTTCGCGATCATCACCCCGGCGCTGATCCTCGGCGCCATCGCCGAGCGGATGAAGTTCAGCGCTTGGATCGCCTTCATTACCATCTGGCTGGTGGTGGTCTACTGTCCACTGGCGCACATGGTGTGGGGCGGCGAGGGCTGGTTGTTCAAGTCCGGCGCGATCGACTTCGCCGGTGGCTTGGTGGTGCACATGTCGAGCGGCTTCTCGGCACTGGTACTGGCGATGTTGTTGGGCAAGCGTCGCGGCTTCGGCAAAGAGCCGATGGCTCCCCACAATTTGCCCTTCTGCCTGATCGGTGCAGGGCTGCTGTGGGCCGGCTGGTTCGGTTTCAATGCGGGTAGCGCTCTTGCCGCCAGCCCGCTGGCGACCTTGGCCTTCCTCAACACCAGCACCGCGGCTTCGGCGGCGGTGCTCGCCTGGGCCGCGATCGAGTGGCTGCACCGTGGCAAGCCGACGGCTCTCGGCGGCGCCACCGCGGCGGTCGCCGGTCTGGTCGCCATCACCCCGGCCTGCGGCAATGTCGCTCCGATGGGCGCGCTGTTGATCGGCATCGGCGTCTCGGCCGTCTCCTATGTCGCCTGCACCTTCCTCAAGCCGGCGCTCGGCTACGACGACTCTCTCGACGTCTTCGGAGTGCACGCGCTCGGCGGTGCCTGGGGCGCGCTCGCTTCCGGTATCTTCGCCACCACGCTCGGTTCGGGAATCGAGAGCAATGGTCAGCAGATCCTGGTGCAGCTCGAGGGCATCGCCTTCGTCGCGGTGTTCGCGGCGGTGGCGACGGTAACGATCTTCTACGGCCTGCAGCTGGTGTTCGGCTCGCTGCGTCCGACCGAAGAGGAAGAGTACGAAGGTCTCGATCTCTCCCAGCACAGCGAGAGCGCCTACTTCGGTCTCGGCGGCGGGGTCTCGATCCACGAATCGGCGCCACCGTCGCACGGCGCGGTCCCAGCCACCGCCCCGGCCCAGCGCCAGTTCGCCTGATTCGACTCGCACCGAGACGGTCGCAAAAAAAGGGACGCGGAGAATACTCCGCGCCCCTTTTTTTTTGGCGCCCCGCCGCAGGCTCGTGCTGTAGCGTTCGCTCTCCGAGCGCACCGGGCCACTTCAATCCGGGGCAGCGATCGCGTATCACACCGGCGTGGCGAAAATTCTGGTGGTCGATGACGACGGGCACATCCGCGAGGTGGTTCGCTTTGCCCTCGAACGCGCCGGGCATCAGCCGATCGAGGCGGCGGACGGATCGGCGGCGCTGATCGCCTTCGACCGCGACCATCCCGATCTGGTCGTCCTCGACATCGTCATGCCCGAGATGGACGGCATCGATGTCTGCCGCAAGCTGCGCGAGAAGAGCGAGGTACCGATCCTGTTTTTGTCGAGTCGTGACGATGAGCTCGACCGAGTTCTCGGACTCGAAATCGGTGCCGACGATTACGTCATCAAGCCTTTCAGTCCGCGCGAGCTGATGGCGCGCATCAAGGCGCTGCTGCGGCGCAGCGGCAGGCGCAGCGACAACGACGAAGAAGAGCCGATCCTCGAGCGCGGCCCGCTGCGGCTCGACCCCAATCGACACCGCTGTTACCTCGATGGCGGCGAGGTGGTGCTGACCGCCTCGGAGTTCGAGCTGGTCAAGGCGCTGATGGGATCGGCCGGCAAGGTCTACAGCCGCGGCGAGCTGGTCGAGCGCGCCTGGGGCTTCGATCACCACATCACCGAGCGCACCATCGACAGTCACATCCGCCGGGTGCGGCGCAAGTTCGCCGACCACGGCGGCGACCCGATCGAGACGGTCTACGGCATCGGCTACCGCCTGCGCTCCTGATGCAACACCAGCGACTAGAGAACCCCAGGCGTGCGCCCCCTTTTGCAAAGGGGGCAGCGCCGCAGGCGCGGGGGATTTCCGGAGCACCCGGGGATACGCCCTCGCCCGGCCGCCCAGTTACACCAACTAAGAGATCCCCCGCGCCCTGCGGGCGCTGCCCCCTTTTGCAAACGGGGCGCACACCTTTCGGTAAGCGGGTTTAGCCGAGGCCGAGATGCGCTGGCGCCCGCGGATGCGGTACTTCCTGCTGACCGCCAATGCCTTCATCGTGCTACTGCCGGTCGGTGCGATCGTCTTTTTGCGTCTGTGGGATACCCATCTCGTGCGGGTAACCGAGGAGCGGCTGATCGCCGAGTCGTCGGTGCTCGCGGCGATGTGGCGGCAGCGAATCGCCCCGGCTGCGCCGCCGGCCGATACTCCCGCTCCTGCCGCAAGCTTGGCGGAGGGCTACCAGATCCTCCCTCCGCCGGGG
>DASPMH010000554.1:0-5657 GCA_035627175.1 Terriglobales bacterium
GAGGAACTCCAGCTCCAGGGTCGCGCCTTCGACAATCGGCTCAATTATCAACTTGGTGCCTACTTCGAGCATGCCGGGCCGTTCGGAGATTTCCAGGGGACCCGCTCGGGCATTTCGATCAGCTGCACCGACCTGCTGGCCAACCAGTGCAGCAATCCCTACGGTGCCGGTTTCGTCCAGAACTCGCTGACGCGGTACAAGTTCACCAATATCGGCTTCTACGGACAGGGCACCTACAAGCTGACTGAACAGCTTTCGATCACCGGCGGCATCCGCTATACGATCGACAAGGTGGAGGCCGAAGGTGCGACCCGCTTGATCCGGTTTTTGGCGCCGAACATGCCGTCGTTCACATGTTCTCGCAACACCACGCTGGTGGCCGACGATCCGCGGGTCTGTTCGATCTTCGACACGCAGAAGTCCGAGCGCCCAACCTGGCTGGTCGACATCGACTACTACGTGACTCCCGATGCCATGCTCTACGCGAAGTATTCGCGGGGGTACCGTCAGGGCAGCACCAATGTGTCCAACACGATCCCGGTATCTTGGGGCCCTGAGTCGGTGGACGCCTATGAAATCGGAGCCAAGCTCTCTTTCGACGGTGCCGTTCGCGGCTACTTCAACATCGCCGCCTTCTACAACAACCTGCGCGATCAGCAGGTTCCGGCCAGTCTGGTGCCGGCGCCCGGAACGACCAACTCGCCGGCCCAGGCGATCGTCAACGCCGGCAAGTCGCGGATCAAGGGCATCGAAGTCGATGCCTCGATCACGCCTTTCGACGGGTTCAACGTCACTCTCGGCTACGCCTATCTCGATACCGAGCTAGTCGCCGCAAACGCGCTGCCGACCCCGCCGCCCGGTTACACGATCAACGCCAGCGCGGCGGTCGGTGAGGATCTGGCCTATTCGCCGAAGCACCGGGTGGTGCTCGGCGGGCGTTATACGCTGCCTCTGCCTGAAAGTGTGGGCAGGATCTCGCTGGGCGCGACCTATGCCTACACCGCCTCCCAGCAATCGGTGTATTACATGCCCACACCCACATCGAGCCCGTTCAGCAATCCCTTCGGCAAGCTGCCGAGCACAAATATCCTCGACCTCAATCTGAACTGGAACAAGATCGCCGGCTCCAATGTCGATCTGTCCTTGTTCGTGACCAACGTGACCAAGGAGAAGTACGACGTTGCGATCGGCAACGGCTTCTTCACCGCCGGTTACGAATACGCGATCCGCGGCCAGCCCCGGATGTTCGGCGCGCGGCTGCGTTACAGCTTCGGAGACTGAGTACATCGCGGGAGAGTGCATATCCGCGCTCTCCCGCGATGCTCCCGCGCCTGGGAACCAACCAGTCCGCAGATTGCGGTCGGCGTGGAGCGTCGAGCGTCGGCAGCCGAGTTGCCGTTGCGTCTCCGGTTAGACTTTGTCAGTGAGAGGTGATGGCTGATAAAGGATCGCAACTCGATTTCAGCGCGGTCATCAGCGCCGCCCGAACACAGGTAGCTGAAGAGGGTCTTCGCGGGTTAAGCATGCGCAAGGTCGCAGCCAGGGCTGGAAACAGCCGGGGCGGCGTCACATCTCAGGCCGGCGACAAGGCCGGTCTGCTGGCGGGTCTGCTCGCCGACGCCCTCGAGTTCCAGCGGCGCAAGCACAAGCGCTGGCTAGACCTGACCTCAAGCCTCGACACTTCGAGCCCGGAGGTGATCGCCGCTGTGGTTCGATCGTTTCTGAACGAGGCAGTCACGCAGGAGCGGTCGCATTCTCTCGTCCTTTGCGAACTGGTGGCAGCTTCCGCGCGCAGGAAGATCCATCATGACGATTTGGCTATTTTGGTCGAAGAAGAAGAGATGTTTTGGTGTCGTTTGCAAGGTGACGCGCCAAATACCGCCATTCTGGGATGGGCGATCGCCAACTATTGCCGCGACGAACTACCGTTCGCCTTGGCGCTTCAGGGGCAGGCTGAATATCATTTGCTGAGGAGCGCTACGATCTCACGCCTCGTGCAGCGGTTCGCGCCAATGGGAGAACAAGGGTTCGCTGTGGGCTTCGAGCGTTTCGTAACGCGGGATGAAAGTAGCATCACGAACGATGATTCCGATCTCAACCCAGGCAAAAGACGCTCGCATGAATTGGGCCAGGCCATCGCGGGCCTCATCCAGCGGGAGGGCATAGATGGTGTAACCCACCGGAGCGTCGCCGCTTCAGCCGGTGTTGCAAACTCCTCTGTCGCCCACCATTACCGTACGCGCGAAGACCTTCTCAAAGGGGGGCTGGTCGAGATCTATCGGCAGCTCATCAAAGCTGATCATATGCTCGGGCGACCCCTCGATGTCGTTCCCGACATGACACTGTCCATTGCCAGTCATTCCATAGCGATCGAAGCGACCCGCGATGTTTCGCTCGTCCCCTTTGCCCTTAACCTCAGAAAAATGCGGGGTGAATTTATCTTGCAAGAGCTGGCCTCGTTGCTTGGTCCAGCGCGAAGCGATCTGGCTGCTCTTCAAGCCATGGGAATGATCATTGTCGGCGCCGGCCTGTCACTGCATCTGGCTGGAGGAGAGATATTGCTCCCTATGAGGCTGCTGGAGCGGTTAATCTCCAATAGTTGAACCCGATGACGTTTCTGCGTCCGATGACGTCGAGCTGATCTCGTCAGCTGTTCTGTGCAGCTCGCAGGAGCGGGCGTCCAACCTGCGGTTCGGAAGCCACCTGTCCGCCCCCCAAAGTGATCGCGCGGAGTTCAACGAATGGAGGTCCGGTTTCAAGACGGCGGCGTCGCCCTGGCTACGGCGGCTAAGTTGGCGACAACGGATCAAGCTCATACAGCGTCCGTGGCTTTGGCGAGAGCCCGAGGCACTTCGTGATCAAGCGGCAATAACAGCATCCGCCTACGAAGCCCGTAACGCGTAGCTGCGGCTACTGTGCGTGACGTGCTCCCCTGAAATGTGACCGATTGTGAGTAGAGTCCGACGCGAAGGAGTCGGACGAAGATGAAGCGCAGCAGGTTCAGCGAAGAGCAGATCATCGCGATCTTGAAGGAACAGGAAGCGGGCATGGCGACGGCAGACGTATGTCGCCGTCACGGGATCAGCTCGGCGACGTTCTACAATTGGAAGTCGAAGTATGGCGGTCTGGAGGTGTCCGAGGCCCGGCGGCTGCGCACGCTCGAGGAAGAGAACAGCCGGCTGAAGAAGCTGCTGGCCGAAGCGATGCTCGACAACGTGGTGCTGAAGGATCTGGCATCAAAAAAATGGTGACGCCCGGCGCTAAGCGGGATGCCGTCGCCCATGCCCGTGAGCATCACGGGCTGAGCGAGCGTCGGGCGTGCAACCTGGTCGGCGTGAGCCGCAGGGTGATCCGATATCGGTCGTCACGGCCCGATGACGGTCCTCTACGGCAACGGCTGCGCGAGTTGGCAGGGGAGCGCCGCCGGTTCGGCTACCGGCGCCTGGGTTATCTGTTGGCGCGTGAGGGCATGACGCCCAACCATAAGAAGCTGCTGCGGATATACCGCCAGGAGAACCTGCGAGTCCGCCGCCGCGGTGGTCGCAAGCGCGCCTTGGGCACCCGGGCACCGATGGTGTTGCCGGACGGGCCGAACCAGCGTTGGTCGCTGGACTTCGTCTCCGACACCCTGACGTGCAGCCGTCGGTTCCGTATCCTATGCGTGGTCGACGACTACACGCGGGAATGCCTGGCGCTGGTGGCCGACACGTCGCTGTCGGGCGTGCGGGTGGCTCGGGAGTTGACGCGGCTGATCGGCATGCGCGGCAAGCCACACACGGTGGTCAGCGACAACGGCACCGAGCTGACCTCGTCGGCCATCCTGCGCTGGTCGCAGGAGCGGCGGGTCGAGTGGCATTACATCGCGCCGGGCAAGCCAATGCAGAACGGCTTCGTAGAGAGCTTCAACGGGCGTCTGCGCGACGAATGCCTCAACGAGACGCTGTTCACGTCGCTGGCCCATGCCCGCTTCGTGCTCGATGCCTGGCGGCACGACTACAATCACGTCAGGCCGCACTCGAAACTGGGCGGGAGAACCCCCGCCGAGAAAGCCGGCGAACCTGTCTGGGGGCATGCCCCCGGACAGGTTGCCATCACCTCAACCAATCATCATCAGGAAGGAGCCGGACTCTACCTCTGAGTCGTAACAATCAGGGGAGCACGTCATGAGCTTATCGATCAGTCCGCCTTGCGCGGCCCTTCCGGATGGAGGTAGGCTGAGGTAAAACCGGCCAGTTCGACCAGATCTCTCCAGTTTTCGATCCACACCGTCTTCGAAAGTGTCCGGATGAGGCCTTGCCGCCGCAGTGTCTGCAGCATGCGGTTTAGGTGGACGGCCGAGATGCCGAGGGCGTCAGAAAGATCGCTCTGACTGACCGGCCGCGGAGATCGGGGGCGATCAGACCACACTCTCGACCGGTCTGCGTCTAGCCGAACGACTGGGATCGTCCAAGCATTACCACCCGACGAGTTCGTCACTTCCGCCAAAAACCGCGGGAAAGCGCGCGTAATGCGGGAGGTCGTCAACGACCGGGAGAACCGCTTCGGCGCATTGGATATGAAACTGGGGTCTGAACTGAGGGCTCGGAAGCAAATAGCCGCTGACACTTCGCAGACCGGCAATCTCAACTTCGGTGAACAGGTGGGTGCCGCATGCGGGGCACAGGAGGCGAGGGGTCCGGGACACTACGAATTGCGCTGGCTGACCGCGAACAAGTATCACTGCATCAGCGCGGAACACGGCATTAGGCGAATATGCAGCGGCGTGCGCAACTTGGCAGTCATGGCAATGGCAGTAGAGTTGTGCGATTGGCTCTCCCAGCAGGGCTAAAGCGACGTCACCGCACCGACAGGTTACCTCGGTGCGGCGTACGTCATCGGGTTTGAGATTGCCGGTCATGTTAGAAGGCAAAGGCAACGCCGACGCCAAACTCTCTCCCCTGTGCTAGAGAGATGCTGTCGCCGCCAAGTGTCTGCGCGTTGCGGTCGGTGCTGTAGATCGCGTCTGTCAGGTTGTTCCCCCATAAGGAGTAGGTGATGCCGCGCTTGTCTTTCCAGGAAAGTCGCATGTTGACGACCGTATAATCGTCTTCATGCGTGAGGTTGCCTGTTTGCCAATAGAAACCGGAATTAAAGTACCCATTCATCGTTCCACTGAAGTCACCGCCCCATAGGGGTGTTTCGTAGGTGAGGCGCAGGTTGGCGGTAACCTTGGGCGCTCGCACCATGCGGCTGCCGTGGCATCGAACGGCACGACTACCTCGGCGATCTCGGGACCAGCCGCCCCTGGGATGGGCCGCGTAACTTGGGCGTTCGTGTAAGAACCATACTTGGCAACTGGCTGCCAGCTTATGCCCGCCCCAATTGAAAATCCGGGCGCGATCCGGCCATCTGCCGTCAGCTCCAGGCCTCGCATTTCTGCGCTGGCTGCGTTACTTAAGGTTACGAGTGCCAAGCCATTGACGGTCGTATAGGCGGAGAGTTGCAGATCGTCGTAGTCGTAAGCAAAAGCCGCGGCCGCGATCGTGAGGCTGCCGACCTGCGCCTTGGCGCCGAGTTCGAAGGCCTTGATGTTCTCGGGATCTACGGGCGCATCGAGGAACGAGTACGCGTTGTAAACGCCGCTTTTGAACCCGTTGCTCAGGGAGCCGTAGACATTG
>DASPMH010000555.1:0-2137 GCA_035627175.1 Terriglobales bacterium
GCAATGCCAAGCAGACCCAGGTCAAGTGGCGCTGGAAGGCCGGCATCAATACCCCGATCAGCGCCGATTTCGGCGACCCGATCAATTCCGACACCTACGCGCTGTGCGTCTACGACGGCACCGACCTGGTGGCACAGGCCGATGCTCCCGCGGGTGGCACCTGCGCCGGCAAGCCTTGCTGGAGCGAGCGCCGCGGCAGCTTCCGCTACAAGGACCGCGACCGCACGCCCAACGGCATGGGCTCGCTCGACCTCAAGTCGCGCGGCGGACTGATCAGCACTCTCTCGGTCACCGCCAGCAAGAACAACCTGGTGGTGTCCGATCTCAGCACGGTGTCGATGCCTCTGACCGTGCAGCTCCAGCGCGGCGGCTCGCTGCCGGCCCAGTGCTGGGAGAGCTACTTCCCCAACGCTACCAACCAGACCCTGGAAAAGATCAAGGCGAAGACGCCGTAAGGCGCCGCGCTCGCAAAGGAGACCTCCATGAGAATCATCCGCATCACTCTTGCCACCTTGGTGTGCTTGTCGCTGGCCTCGGCCGCCTCGGCCCGGACGCGCGACTACTTGATGTGCTACAAGAGCAAGGCCGAGTTCGGCGGCGCCAGCACGCACCTCAACGACGACAACGATCCCAACAACCCGGGCGGGGCCAACAGCTTCGACGTCAAGAAGGCGCTCGATCTGTGCGTGCCCGCTACCGCGGGAGCGTACCCGGTGCTCTATGCGACCGCGCCCTTGGCTCTCTATTCCGCTAAGCGCGCTGCCGGTCATTGCACCGACGATCCGCCGACGACGTGCAAGTCGGATGACGACTGCGACACCGGTACGTGCACACTGTACACCAGCAAGTTCAACAAGAAGGATGCGCGCAACCTGAGCGTGCGGGTCCGTGACGGCGAGGTCGATACCCGCGTCAACGTCTCCAAGGAGCTCGGACTGATGGCGCCGACCAATTTCGGTCCGGTCAATCCGGGCGCCGGCGAGCGCGACTACTACAAGTGCTACGGCGTCAAGGCGACCAAGGCCTCCTGCGTCGGCGGCACCAACGCCGGTGAGCTGTGCAAGGACAGCAGCGTCTGCGGCGGCGGCACCTGCACCCTCAATCCCAAGCTCAAGGACAGCCCGGTGGTCCTCGACACCGACGATGCGCTCGCCACCGCGACGCGCCAAGAGCTCAAGAAGCTCAAGATGATCTGCCAGGCCGCAACCAAAGATAGCGAAGGGATCGTCGCGGAGGGCACCGCGTTGGCGTGCTACGCCACCAAGCAGCAGCTTGGCCTCAAGTTCTCTTCGATCGTTGGCCTCGAGGCGAGCAACGATATCGGCGGTACCGCCGCCTACGAAGTGAAGAAGCGTGACGTGTTCTGCACGCCGGCCTGCGTCGGCGAGCTGACCGATCCGCCCGTCTTCACCGAGTACGTCCTCAAGGCGACCAGCCTCTCGATTCCTCTCGACGGTCACCCCGGTAACGGTCTCGATGTCGACAACAATCCGGCGACCTGCTCGCCGAGCTCGGCCTGCAGCGGCGGTGTCGACAATTCACTGGCGACTCTCGGCCCGCTCGCCAACGAGTCGCTCGAGGAAGCGATCGAGAACGGCTCGATCAACTTGCTCTTCCAGATCAGCGAGTTCGCCAACGGCGAGCGCGAAGTCGCCGGTTACATCGGCGAGCTGGCCGACGGCCCGAATTGCACTGACATCAACGATCCGGCGCAGATCTGCAGCTACGACGTCAATCCCGCCGGCATCAGCCTGAGCGATCGCTGCCTCAACGAGTCGCTGATCACTCTTCCGGTCGAGGTCAACGGCGTCGACACGCCGCCCAGCGCGACCGCCAACGGTGCCGGCGGCGACGGCACGACCTTCGTGCTCGCACTCGCCTTCGGCGGCTTCGACGTGCAGCTCTCGATCCAGAACGTCGAGATCCAGCTGAACCTGACCCACGACGGCAGCGACGTCAGCGCCGGCAGCGGCCTGCTCGCCGGCGGCGTGCCGGTCGCCTACATCCGCGAGGCGATCCGCGCCCTCAAGGGCCAGTGCATCGGTGGTACCAACGCCGGTGCCGAGTGCACCAACGACGGCCAGTGCAACTCGAACAGCTGCGTGCTGGCGCAGGACCAAAGCCCCGAGGAGCTCAG
>DASPMH010000556.1:0-3616 GCA_035627175.1 Terriglobales bacterium
CAGCCGAGGCGCACCTCCGCGCCGGCGATCCGGCGAAGGCGCTGGCAATCACCGAGACAGCGCTCGGGCTGCAGGAGAGGATCTTTCGCAGCGAAGTTTGGCGCATCCGGGGAATGGCCTTCGCGCAGCAAGGAGCGATGAGCGATGCCGAGCGCTGCCTGCGCGCCGGGCTCGAGCTAGCGCGTGAACAAGACGCGCAGATCTTTGCGTTGCGATCCGCTGCCGCCGTCGGCGAGACGTTGCGCCGCCTAGGACGTGCAAGTGAAGCTCGCGTGCTGCTCTCGCAAGTATGCGACGAAGCAATCGTTGCGCGCGGTTCGGTCGACTTCGAAGCCGCCGAGCGTGAGCTGCGGCTGTGTGGCGCAGCAGCGCCGTGATGGCGGTGGTGGCGGAGGTTTTCGCGGGATCGATGAGGGCCGATGGGGTCGTAGCGAAATTGTCGCTATGACCCCATTTCCCATTTTCAGGCGCCGACGAGGTTGAGTTTGGTGCCGATCGCGGGGCATGGTCGGCGACATGAAGTTTGGCCTGTTTGGGATCAATGCGGGTCCAAATGCCGACCCACAAGTCGCAATCGAGGTGGCGCGACGGGCCGAGGCGGCGGGGTTAGAATCGCTCTGGACAGCCGAGCACGTGGTGCTGCCCGATCCGAAGTCGCCGCCCTCGCCGTTTCCGCCAGAGATTCCGCTTCTCGACCCGGCGGTAAGCTTGGCGTTCGTCGCGGCGGCCACCACTACGATACGGCTCGGCACCGGCATCATCATCTTGCCGCAGCGCAATCCGGTGGTGCTCGCTAAGGAGTTGGCGAGCGTCGATGTAGTATCGAACGGACGGCTGATCTTCGGCGTCGGCATCGGCTACTTGAAGCAAGAGTTCGATGCGCTCGGTATCTCCTTCGAAGACAAGGGGGCGCGCACGATCGACTATCTCGGCGCGATCCGCGCTTTGTGGACAATGGACCAGCCCGAGTATCGCGGCCGCTTCGCCAATTTCGCTGCCATCAACGCCTACCCGCGGCCGGTTCAGCGACCGCACCCGCCGATCGTGATGGGCGGGCACAAGCCGCCGGCGTTTCGGCGGGCGATCGAGCATGCCAACGGCTGGTATGGATTTGCGATGACGCTCGCCGACACCCAGCGTTGTCTCGCCGGGCTGCGAGATGCCGCGGCACGCTATCAGCGGCCGGCGGAGCTCGGTCCGCTCGAGATCAGCGTCTCTCCCGCCACCAAGATCGATAAAGCCGAGGTCGCCGTTTTGGCCGACCTCGGCGTGCATCGAATCATCGTCACCCGCTGGCTGACCACAGCAGCCGAGTCTCTACAACTGGTCGATGACATTGCGGAGCTGCTGTAATCGGACTCCAACTCGAATCGGCCGAGTTACAGGTCGCACACGTCGCAGTGCTTGGCGACGCCCGGCGCCGGGTCCCCGAAGGTTGTGTTGCTGCACGAGACAGGGCTCGAGAACGTTCCGTCGTGGTACTTGCCGTTGGCGCCGTAGCGCACCCGTTTGGTCCCGGAGAATGTGCACGTCCCCGGCTCGTTGGCGCAGCGCGAGCACCCCTTATTGCCACCGCGAACAGCGCGGACATGGCGGGCATCTGTGCTGACCGGATCCATGTACGGGCCATCGCCAGAGAATTTTACAGCATGGGCGAAATCATCGACCGACTGAGTCGTCGTCGATGTCCAGTAGTAGTCTGAAGCTGTACAACTGCAGTCCAAGACTGTGCAGCCCGCGAAGCAGGGAGCGTTGAACATGGGTGCTATCCGAGGCTGACTCCAATCGTACCGCGCGAGAGTGAGTAGCTCGTTGACGTTCGGAATACGCCAGTCCGTATACCCCGCGAAGCCGGGCGGGGTATTCAGCGCAGCCAAGAATTCCGTCACCATCGTCCCATTCATCGACGGAGTATTTCCCCATGTGTAGGTGTTGTGCACGTCATGCACCGACCCGTCGTCGCTCTTCTTCTCCCACATCAATCCGGTCGTATGATCGGTGATCGTTCCGTCGTCGAAATCGTTCGTGTACTGGAAGCCCGCACCCATCTGAAGCTCGCCATCGCTGCCCGGACCGTTGGAGTTGATCACTCCCGTCTTGAGCGGGCCGCGTTGTACGATTCCCTCGATGCCGAACAGCACGGCCTCGCTCGCGATGTTTTCTTCGGCGAGATCGGCGTCGCCGGCGCAAAAGCCGGAGCCGTTGTGGTATCCCGCCGCGATCGTTTGATCGGCGGTGCCCGGAGTGATCGCCGCGGCGCCGTTGTTGGGCATGGTGCCGGTCAGGCCGGCGGCGCTCGCATTCGAGAAGCTCTGTCCCGCCAGCACGTCTGCCGCCGCTGCGCCGCCGCTCGCCTGGATTACAGTACCGGCTACCCCGAAGAGGTTGGCGCCGCTCTTGATGTTGGCCGCGATCAGATCGGCATCGCCGCTGCAAAAGCCCGAGCCGTTGTGGTAGCCGGCGGCGATCGCCTGGTTGGCGGTTCCGGGGGTGAAGGTTACGGCGCCGTTGTTCGGCATCGTTCCGGTAAGGCCGGCCGCGCCGGCATTCGAGAAGGTTTGCCCCGAAAGTACATCCGCGGCGGCGGCGGCGCCGCTGGCCTGGATCACCGACCCTGTTATCCCGAAAATGTTGGCGCCGCTCTTGAGGTTACCGGAGATTAGATCCGCATCGCCGGCGCAGAAGCCTGCGCCGTTGTGGTAGCCGGCGGCGATCGCTTGGTTGGCTACACCTGGCGTGATCGTCACCGCGCCGTTGTCGGGCATCGTGCCGGTCAGGCCGATGGCGCCGGCATTCGAAAAGGTTTTGCTGGCGAGCACGTCGCCCGCGGCGGCATTGCCGGTGGCGAGCGAGCAGCCGCTGGTGTCGAAAGTACAGCCCGAGCAGGCCAGAGTCCCGCCGCTGAAGCCGAGGCTGGTACAGCTCGTGCCGGCGAGAGCCGCACCGTCGCACTGCTCGCCGGCGACGTTGATCAGACCGTCGCCGCAGATGCCGTCGAGCGCGCCGCAGGTGATATCCGGCACGCCGTCGTCCGTCGCTCCCTCGATCGCTGTATCGATCTCGGTCAGCGCCGCCAGAGCGTCCGCATTCTCGGTGATCGGGGCAGCTGCGAGCAGTCCTTGGGTGTATTCGAGGATTCGCGGCCACTGGGTGGCGATCGCCTGACGCGCCAGGCAGTCGGCGGCGGCGCGGACACAATCGCGCCAATCGTCGAAGCTGTCGATCGTGCCATCCCCGCCGAATCGCTGGCAGTAAGCATTCAGCCTCGCCGCACTGAGCGTGGTCGCGCCGATCGAGTAAAGGTCCGATTCGCCGTGAAGCAGACCCGGGTTGAGCGTCGGATCGCACGCCTTGCCGACCTTGGCGTTGAACTTGGCGGACAGGGTCTTCTCCGGGGCCGCCGAGCTCTGCAGCTTCAGCAAGCTCTTGGCGCAGATGCCAGCCGCTTCGCTGGGGGCGCCACCATCGACGATCACGGCGAGCGACACCTGGTGCAGACACTTGCCGACGGTATCGGCAACCGCGCGGATGTACTTGCCCCCCTCGCTGGCCATCACCTTCTGGCACTTGCCCAGGCTGCTTGCGCCCTGCGCCGAAGCGGCCGCGGCAAGCGTGA
>DASPMH010000557.1:0-2109 GCA_035627175.1 Terriglobales bacterium
CTGCTGCCGCTGCTGCTGCTGACCGGCACGGCGCTGGCGACGATGCTCGCCGATCTCTTCACCGAGGGGCCCGATCGCGAGGGTCTCGGTTGGGTCGGCTTGTGCGGTTTGGTGATCACCGCCGTGACCACGGCCTTTCTGTGGAACCAGCAGATCACCACCCTGGCGGGTGCGCTGACGCTCGACCGCTACACCATCTTCTTTACCTTGCTGTTCTGCGTGATGACCGGACTGACGCTGCTGTTCTCGATGAGCTACCTCGAGCAGACCGAAGTCCGCACCGGCGACTATTACACGCTGGTATTGTTCGCCACCGCGGGTATGGCGCTGATGGCCGCGGCGACGGATCTGATCGTCATCTTCCTGGCGCTCGAGGTGATGTCGATTGCGGTCTATGCCTTGGCTGGCATTACCCGCAGTCAGGAACAGTCGAACGAAGCGGCCCTGAAATATTTTCTCCTCGGCGCCTTCGCTTCGTGCTTTCTGCTCTTCGGCATCGCTTTGGTATTCGGGGCCACGGGGAGCACGCTGCTCGGCGAGATCGCGACACGCGCCGGCACGCTCGAAGGTGAGCCGGCGCTGCTGATGGCAGGCGGCATCGCGCTGCTGCTGGTCGGTTTCGGCTTCAAGGTCGCGGCGGTGCCGTTCCACGTCTGGACGCCCGACGTCTATGAAGGCGCCCCGACCTCGGTGACGGCTTTGATGGCGGTCGGCGTCAAAGCCGCCGGCTTCGCCGCCTTCGCTCGGGTATTCCTCAGCACCTTCGGTCCGCTCCTTGGCGAGTACAAGGATCTGCTGTGGGTCCTCGCGGTGGCGACGATGACCGTCGGCAACGTCACCGCGGTGGTGCAGCGCAACATCAAACGCATGCTGGCGTACTCGAGCATCGCCCACGCCGGCTACCTGCTGGTCGGCATCGTCGTCGGCGGTGCGGCGGCGGGCACGGCGCTGCTGTTCTATCTCTGCGCCTACGGCTTGATGACCCTTGGCGCCTTTGCGGTGATCGCGGCGGTCGGCCGCAGCGGCTCGCCCAACGAAAATCTCGGCGACTACGCCGGTCTCGGTTTCCGCAGCCCGTATCTCGGCCTGGCGATGTCGATCTTCATGCTGTCGATGGCAGGCATCCCGCCGCTCGGCGGCTTCGTCGGCAAGTTCTATCTGTTCAGCGCCGCAATCGAGTCCGGCTACGTTTGGCTCGCGGTTCTCGGCGTGATCAACAGCTTGATCTCCGTCTATTACTACGCCGGGGTGTTGGTGCAGATGTATATGGCCGAGGGCGGCGCGCCGGTCGAAGATCCGCGCAGCCGGCCCTATTTGTTCGTCACCATACTCACCAGCCTGGTCGGCATCATTTTGCTGGGAATCTTCCCCTCCGCCATCTACGACCTCGCTTATGCTTCCTTCGGCTCGCTGGTCCGCTGACCCGCGGCTCGCGCCGGCCGGCTCATGCCTCTTTTGAACGAAGTCAGCCCCGGCATCTTCGTCGTGCATCTGCCGCTGCCGATGAAGCCCTCGATCGTCAACGTCACCTTGGTGTGCGGTGGTGACGAGTGGGCCCTGATCGACACCGGTCTACATAGCGAAGAGAGCTTGGCGGCGCTGCGCACGGCGATGGACAGCGCCGGATGCGCGCCGGGGCAGTTGCGGCACATCATCGCAACCCATCACCATCCCGATCATTTCGGCGCCTCGCAGGCGTTGCGCGAGCTGACCGGCGCCAAAGTGTGGATCCACCGCAAGGAGCACGAGTCGGCACTGCATTACGCCCCCGGCAAGCGCAGCGACGACGTCGTCGCCTTCTTCCTGCGCCACGGCATCCCGATGTATCGCTTCGGCCGGGTACCCTCGCCGGCGGAATACTGGGCCCGCCTCTACCAGCCGGCGCGGCCCGACGAGTTCATCGACGACGGCGACGAGATCGAGGTCGGTGATTTGCGCTTCGAGGTGATCGGCACCCCCGGGCATACCCAAGGTCATTGCGTGCTCTATCTGCGCCCGCGCAAGCTGCTGATCGTCGGCGACCATCTGTTGCCGAAGATCACCCCGCACGTCGGCCTGTTTCCAGGGGGGCCGCAGAATCCGCTGGCGGATTTTCTCGCCTCTCAGTTG
>DASPMH010000558.1:0-2135 GCA_035627175.1 Terriglobales bacterium
GTGGCAGTGGCGCGACCAGATCGCTCACCAACGGCGCTGGCCGGGAGAGGACGGCCGCGCCGTCCACCAGGTCTTCGCCGACGAGCAGCCGCGGCTGATTCCACTGCCGGCGCATCGCTTCAATACTGATCGCGTCGAAAGCGTCTGCTCCCGCAAGTCGATCTACATCCGCTTCGATCTCAACGACTACTCTATCCCGCCGGAGGTCGTGGGCCGGCCTCTCACCCTGGTCGCTTCCGATGTGGCGGTCCGGCTCTTGGATGGGACACACGAGATCGCCGCTCATCCGCGAACCTACGATCGACAGCGGCAAGTGCTCGATCCCGCGCATCGCGAAGCCGTCCTCGCACTCAAGCGCAAGGCCTACCATGCCACCCCAGGCGGCCGGCTGGAAGCCGTCGTGCCCGAGAGTAAAGCCCTGCTCGACGCGGCGTTTGCCGCCGGCGAATCGGCTGGCGCACAGACGTCACAACTGCTCAAACTGCTGGACGAGTATGGCCCCGCGGCTTTGCGCCGCGCCATCGTCGAAGCGCTGGCCCACGACACTCCCCGCGCCGCCTCGGTCGCGTTCCTGCTGCGCCGTCAGCCTCGGCCGCGGCGCGTGACTTTGGACCTGAGCGGCCATCCCGAAGCCCAATCCATTGACGTTCGGCCCCATCGCCTGGAGACCTACGATGAGCTCGCCCGCGCCAAGAACGACGACCCCGAGCAATAGCCTTCCGGCGCAGTTGCAGCAGATCGGACTCCGCGCTCTGCCCGCCGATCTGGATGATTTCCTGGCGCGCGCCGCCAAGAGCCGTTGGTCGCCGCGCCAAACCCTGGAGCAACTGGCCCAGGAGGAAATCGCGGAACGCTCCCGCCGCAGCCTGGAACGCCGGCTGCGGTTGTCCGGCGTCAAGCGGTTTAAACCGATGGCCGATTTCGAATGGGATTGGCCCACGAAAATCGAACGCGACGTCATCGAGCGCGCGCTCACCCTGGACTTTCTGCCCGAAAATCGCAATCTGGTCCTGGTCGGCCGCAACGGCCTGGGCAAGACAATGATCGCCCAGAACCTCTGTCATGCGGCCGTAATGGCCGGCTACTCGGTGCTGTTCCGCTCCGCGGGCACGCTGCTCGAGGAACTGCACCGCCAATCTCCCGAGGGCCGCCGCTACAAGCTGCGCAAGTACGCCAACGTCGGACTGTTATGCATTGACGAGGTCGGTTATCTTTCATTCGACGACAAAGCCGCCGACCTGCTGTATGAAGTCGTCAACCGCCGCTACGAGCGCAAACCGGTGGTCCTTACGACCAACAGACCCTTCAAAGAATGGAACGAAGTCTTCCCGAACGCCACCTGCATCGTCACGCTGCTGGATCGACTGCTGCATCATGCCGAGGTGACGGTCATCGAAGGCGAAAGCTACCGCGTGCGCGAAAGCGAGCAGGAAACCGCCGCGCGACGGAGGAAGAAATGACCCCGGCCGCCGAGCCCGCTTACGTTGCCGCTGTGTTGGTGCTCTACGCGGACCTGCCGGACACGCCTTCACGGTCGAGCCCGCAAGACCAGTTCCTCGCCCGCCGCTGGTATCAGCAGCAGGTCCCACTGCCGGTCGTTGAATCGGCGCTGCTGCTGGCGTCCCTCCGGCGGGCGGTTCGACCTGCCGACTCCGCGCCACTTTCGCCAATTCGTTCGCTCGCCTACTTCCAGCCGGTGATCACCGAACTCCAACACCAACCCCTTCCTCACGGCTACCTCGACTACCTTCGGCTCAAACTGCGACGAGTAGCGGCTGCCGACCCGCGTTCATAAAACTCCGTTTTCTGATGATCGGCAACATCGCACTACAGTTTTCCCGGGATGAGCGGGCCCGCGAGACGCTGTGCAGCTGCAACTCATTGAAACCCCGGGTGTGCAGCTTGGGCCGACCGTCTGCTTTTTGAGCAGATGCCCGGATGCCGCCCCGCGGTAAAGCTTCGGCTCTGCTCTTTCTACAGCTTGTGCGGTTGTTCTGACGTCGCGAACGAATGCTACGACGGTGTATTGAGGATCCAGCGTCCGCTCAAGCGAATAGCGCAAGAGAACGTCTTGGTCGAAAGTCAAAATTTTGGGCGAGTTTCCGTCGTACCCCCGCCTCGCACGCTGGGCTTAA
>DASPMH010000559.1:0-5259 GCA_035627175.1 Terriglobales bacterium
CACAAAGACATGCCCAAGCTAATCGCCGCTCTTGAGAAGCATCAATCTGAACTGCAGATGGACACGAAGAGGAAGGCAGCCTAAACAACTCGCGAACAAGCAGCCGCCGGTTCAGAGATCAACAGCTAGCGGGACATCCCCCGGCACCCTTGAGCATGTTCAGCAAATCGCGGCGCACGAGTCGTCGCGGACAACGAAGCTCTACGACCGCACCACCGATCAGGTCAGTTTGGATGAGATCGAGCGGATCGTGATCTGAGGCGCGTTAAAAGCGGGATCGCACCCCCAGGGTCATTCGTAGTGAAGCTCGATCGTGTCTACAGTGGACAACCCATCACCGCATGCGTGACGGCGACGAGGATCTCATCTACTGACACGTCGCCCGACATATCGATGTCGAAACTCAGGCACGGCTCGTCGCTGCCGAGCGCTGAAGCTACTCCCATCACAAGCTCGTCAACGGTGACTTGGCCATCTCGATCGCAGTCGCCAGCGCAGGGAATTGAATCCGGGGTCGACGTTGGATCTGGCGTCGAACTCGGCTGCGGGGTTCGCGCAGGAGTCGGTGTGTAATTTCGACAGATGCCACGAACAGCCGTACCGCTTACGTCGATCTCAAAGTCGAAGAAGCAGCTCGCGCAATCACACGATTCGATGAATACGCACACTTCGTTGTCGCCGCATTGAACTGCTGGTGACAACAGAACCACTGAGCCAATCGGTGTGGCGGAGGCAGTCCAGCAGCATTCGTTGGACGCCTCCACATTGAAACACAGCCGACGACTGCCCTCTCCTACAACAAACACATCGTCGGGAACTTCGACCATGCCGCATGTTCCGTTGGGAGTAGGAGATGCCATCGACGTTGTCGCGGCGACGGTTGGAACCTGAACTCCAGCAAGCGTTACCGTAGCAAGCCAAGGTCCCAGCACTATAGAAAATGTCGCTACGCGAAGGAGTTTGGTGGACATTGGACAATCCCCCTCCATTTCTCAAACTCTCGTATCGTATGGTCTGGCCAAGTCAAGTCCAATTTTCCCCTTGCATGATCTGCCCTGTCCTTGTAGGAGCGGCGGAATCAATCTCATCCGCCTTTAGGCCGCCATCCAGGGGGACAAGCTATGCTCGCGCGCGTCAAGTTCTCGCTCACTGTGGTTGCACTTGTTCTGCTGGGTGGATCTCGTGATGCGAGCGGCCTTGAGTGCTTCAGCGGAGGCGATTTTATGGTGCGCACGATGGGCAGTACCAACATCGAGATCGCACTCGCCTGGGAGCCGGTCGACGATGCGCAGGGCTATATCATCGAACGCGCAACATCCTGCAGCGCAGCTCCTGAACCCCATGGAACGTACCAGGTGAGCGCAGCAACCAATTTCTTCGCGGATACCGGCAAGGCACTCAATTCCAGGACGCGTTTCTTCGTTGATAATCCCCCCACGTGTTCAGGCGGTAGCAATAACGGCCTCGCGTGCGCAAATAACAACGATTGCTCCGGTGGTGGTCTTTGCCGCGGTCAGTGTCAGGACGGGCCGAACGCCGGAGATACCTGCACGTGCGCAGGGGGTCTCCCATGCACGACGGGTTGCGGCTCGGGATTTACATGCGGGTTCGCGATGCTTCCCAATAGGTCTTACTGCTACCAAGTGCGTGCACTACTGCCAGGCGCACAGCAGGTGGTTTCAGAATGTCTGCCGAATCAACAGGTGCTTTCAGGTGGCGCACCACGTCCGAGAGGTGTTCCAGGTGATCTCTGGGCAGACGCGGTTCTCGGTAAGAGTGATTTCCGGGAAAATGGCTTCGGCAAGGTCACCGCGTATACATCGTTCAATGCGGGAGGTATTGTAATCGATAAGAATTCTGCGACCGATCGCCTGTATCTGGTCGATTCAGGTCGCAATCGAGTGCTGGGTTTCGACGGCGTCGGAAAATGCGGCGGTGGCGGAGTCGCCTGCCTAAACGACTTGGATTGTCCCGCAGGCGTGACGTGCGCCCTCTCATTTCCGACGGCAAGTATTCCGCAGGGTCGATGCTCGGCAAGCCCAAATCCGCTTTGCACTGTTGACGACGACTGTCCTGGATCACAGGTGTGTCAATATGATTCAAATGTTGTGAAGCCAACTGTCGTCATTGGTCACGACTCAATGTTGGACAAATCAGCATGCAACAATGACGCTACGTTTACGACATATCCTTATCGCGCCCCCGCTGGCGCAACGTCTCTATGCCTGATCGATCCGCGCGAGATAAGTCCGGCCGAGGCGGCGATCGGCACGATGATGGACGTCGATGTTAGTGGCAATCTGTACGTGGCCGACCGTTTCAATCACCGGGTTCTTCGCTTCCCAAGTCCCTTCAATTCACAGGCTAACCCCAACGGACCCGCGGCAAATCGAGTGTGGGGTCAGCCCAATTTTCAGGCCAACCTCGAGAATCGCGGTACGCTTACGAGTGCTGCTGGGCTCAACCTCGTCGGCGGCCCAGCGACGCGCAATCCAGGAGTTGCATTAGATTGGGATGGGAACTTGTGGGTGGCTGATTCCGGAAACCATCGCGTCTTGCGATATCCAAAGTGTAACGGGACCCAGGTGGGACCCTGCGTCGGAGTTCCGAACGGCGAGATCGCGACTGCGTTCGCCGATCTCGTACTCGGCCAAGATCCCAATCATCCGCTGCCGTGCACGCTCAGTGAAGTACGGCCGGCCGACTGGGATGCGCAGCCAGACGACAGCTTTAACCGTCTTGCGTTCCCTGTCGATATAGCCTTCGAGAAGCCCTACTGTGCTGGAGGACCCAATAACGGCAATAGATGCGCCTCGAATGCGGATTGCCCGGGCACCAATTCTGTGTGTCAAGAGCCCACATGGTTCGTCATCGCCGACAGCTGGGAGGATGATGGCGCTCCCCCTACTTTCTCTCGCGTTCTCGCCGTCGCTCTGCCCGATATACCCGTGCAGTCGCAATGCACCGCCCTGTCTCTGCCTAGCCTTACTAGATCGATTAGGATTCAACCGATCGATCCCCTTGAGCCCTTTGAGCCTGGTGATCCTTTCAGGCTCGGTTATTGCCGACCGCCGGCGCCGGACGCACCCGAGATCCGAGGCAACCGTGCTCTTGCGCTGGAATTTGATAACCGAAGCCGCGGTCTCTGGGTGAATATGTTCTGCCCGGAGAGCAATAACAACATTACGTTGCTAAATATGTCCTTGTTCCCTCTGACCGCAGACCCTCCTGCGGTGCTTCGTGTTACGGGGCAAACGAGAGACCTTACGGCGAGGAACCGCGAAGCTCACGGGTTCGATCTTGATAGTCAGGGCAATTTGTTCATTAGTGTGAAAGGCCAAGGCGTATTTCGATATCCCCGCGCAGCACTCCAGGCTCAAGGGATTAGCAGCGACGATAATGCTGACTCAAATGGAACCGCTGGTTCTTTTTTATACTACGACAGCGAAGCGCTTGCATCGAGCACTTCATTGCTCGACGCCCGTGGGGCTGCTGTCTTCGGCAACCAAATCGTCCTCGCCGACCGCGACCGGCTGATGATCTGGAACTCTTTTGACGGAGCCAATTTTGAGATCGGTGGATCTAGTTTGGTCAGTGGGTTTGCCGCCGATAGCGTATTCGGTCAGACAACGCTGGCAACCTCTGTTAAGGATTCAGAATCACATCTGCGCCCGTATTTTTCGGCTCCCAAATTGGTTAAAAAGACTAGTGGAGACGAGCTGTGGGTCTATCGGCGTCGCTTCGACGACTTGCTCAAGTTCGCTGGACCGATTTCCCCAACGTCTCAACCTGGCATTGAACTCCTGCCAGTAAGCCGCACAGGCCGTCAGCCGTACTGTCTGTGTGGTGGCGGGCCATGCAACATGAGCATGCAAGCGATGACGTCACCGCTCTTCAACGCTGATGAGTTTGATTTCGCGGTCGATGCGAATGGCGGGGCGACCCATGTATGGTTCGCGGACCGATTCAATAACCGCGTCTTCCGGGTCAGAGACTTTGAGACGTCTTCCAAGTGTGTCGATGTCGTCCTTGGCCAGCCGAATGCGACGGCGATGTCTTGCAATCGGGGCCAAGCGTCTCCGTCGAATGCATCATTATGCGTTCCGTACAACGTGTCGCTTGATGACGATGGAAGTTTGTATGTTGCCGACAACGGGGACGAGGGTGGAACAAACCATCGAATACTCCAGTGGGATGCCCACCACTTCGATGTTCCTAGTACTAAGTGCCCCACTACCCCTTGTTATGCGCCTACGGCCGATCGCGTCATCGGAACGGGTGGTTCATTTTCGATAGCGGGCGATGCGACGACCGCGGGCGATCCATTTCTCAGCCCTTACGGATCCGCGTTTTCTGGAATAGGGCACATGGCGACGATCAATAATCCATTTCCGGAGTTGTCGTCGCGCTTCGCAACTGTGTTCGCGAATCCGATTGCCGTGCAGGTGCCGCAACTTGTTCTTGGCGACTATCTATCCAACCCTCGGTTTACCCCTCATTTTGACACCAAGGGTAATCTGCTCGTGCCCGATGCCAACAATGGACGCACTCTTGTATACGACAAGCCTCTGGCCGTGGCCGAATGCCTTGAGCGAAAATGCGTCGGCGATTGCAACGTTGACTGCTCGGTCACCGCAGACGAGATTATAACGACCATAAGTGCAAGTCTGGGCGAGGTCTCGCTAGATTCATGCCGGTATGGTGACAGCACTCGTGATGGTGCGATTACCGTCGAGGAAATAATCCAATCCGTCGGCAGTAGCTTGGAGGGGTGCGGGCTCGCTCTTCCGCCTGCATCTTCGACGACCGCAAACCTTGAGGTTTGGCCGGCTTCTGGCACCCGTGGATCATTTGTCACGATCATTGTAGTCTTAGAAGACGGTCAGACTGAGGTCAGCGGAGCGAACTTTGATTTCAATTTCCCTACGAACGTCATGACCGCGCCAGTATGCTCGATCGCGGGCACAATGATGCCGACGGGACACGAGCTGAACACATCGGACCCGGAGCCCGGATGTCACCGCGCTGTAATTATGGACAGTGACGACTACCCGATAGCGACCGTCGCCGACGGCCCGATAATAGCATGCCAAACGCAAATCCTGGCCAGTGCGCCGTATGGCACGCACCAGATATCACTCTCCCGAGCGAATCTGAGTGACGCATATGGAAACGAGGTTCTGTGCGGAACTGCGGCTGGTACGCTCACTGTCAACACCGGAAGCGGTGGAGGATGTCAGACAACCGAGAGTGGTGGGT
>DASPMH010000560.1:0-6181 GCA_035627175.1 Terriglobales bacterium
ACCAGGAAGGCGAAAAGCTCCTCGGTTTGGCTCAAGGCATCGAGAGGGACGGGATCGCGGGCCTCGAGCTCGAATTTGCCGGTGGCAACCAGGGCGGGACCGACGCCATCGAGCAGCCGCGTGCGGAAGTCGAAGAGCGGATCGCCGCAATGACCGTCGGGGCAGCTTTGATCGGTGTCGCAGTTGCGGCCCGTACGTGCGCCGGAGACGCACAGGCGCCGGGCGATGCGCAGCACCGTCGCCGGCGCGTCCGCGGTTCCGAACAGGGTCAGATCACCGCTCGGGCTCGCCTGCGGATCGAAAATCGGCGGCAGCTTGCCCCCTTCCGGAGAGAACGAAGCCAGGTGCTTGCGATCGGGGATGTCGATCGGCGCCGGCTGGTCTGGAAAGGCCGCGATCGTCGATGAGCCGCGCAACAGCCGTGCAATCGGAACTCCTTCGCCGAGAAGCACTCCGCTCCAATTGACCGGAAGCAGCAGGTTGCCGGCGCTATCGACGGTAAAGCGCATCTCGCTGGCGGTGCCGGCACAGGGCGGCGAGGGCGCCGTGCAGAGCGCCTGATAGTCGTTGGCTGCAGGCAGCACGGTGAACGAGGGAAACACTTCGTGCAAAGTCCGATCGCAGCTGCCGTTGGTCGCATAGAGGGAATCGATGCAAGCGAGCGTGCCCGGTTGGCCATCGCAGCGCTGGTTGCCGAGAGCGCAGGGCAGGGGAGCGCCGCGCGCTGTCACCGCGATTGCCGCCGGCCCGGTCAGGCCGCGGCGGTCGCCATCGAGTCGCAGCAGCGCATCGGTGTCGGGCATGCGGAAGCGCAGCGCCAGCGCGCCGTCGCGCTCGACGGTTTCCAAGGACGGGACGTCGCGCGAGGTCTGCAGGCAGCGCACCGTCAACACGTTGGCCACGCGGCCGCAGCGGGCGAGCTCATCGGCGAGCGCAGCGCAGTCGGCAGCCAAGACCACGGCGCTGCGCGGCGCATCGAACGGGGTAAACACGATGGTGACGACCTGGTCGGCGGCCGCGGGCGAAAAGCCCGGCGAGTCGTCACAGGACGGGCTCAGTCGCAGCTCGACGAGATCGCCGGGGCCGGCGAAAGGCCGAGTCACCGTGCCGAGCGCGCCGCGGAACAGATGGACGCTACCGGGAATCTGGTTGCAGCTGGCGGCGGCGGATGACGGTGTAAGCGGCATCACGACGATGGCAGCGATGGCATAGATCGCGAACACCAGCGGCATGCGGCGATCAAACTGGACCGGCTATCGGGGGGCGGTCAAGGGAATTTGCGGTTGTACGAAGATGCGACTCCTCTATAAGGAAGCTCACATTGCGGAACGAGCGAGGGGACACCGGCGGTGAGCGACAAGCGACGGAGCGTGAAGTTGGCGGCGATCGGGCGCGGGGCACTGCTGCTGCTGCTGATCGCCGCGCCGGCGGTGGCACAGACCGCGAACTTGCGCGGCCAATGGGTCGGGGGGCTGCGTTGTCGCTCGTTCAACGGCACGCGCTCGGCGCCGCCGAAGGCGACCGCGACCTTGAGTATCAGCCAGGTCGGACGCTATCTCGCGGCCGAGGTGCAGGACAGTGCCGGGGTGCGCAAGTACAACGGCGAGGTGATGCGGGAGACCGGGCGCGCCTCACGCTTCGAGGCGGTGCTGATCGAGTGCCGATCGACTTCGAACATGAACAACTACAGCGAGGTCACCAACCTCAAGGGTTTCGCTGTCGACGACGATGGCAGGCTCAACGGCAAGTCGATCTTTCGTTCGGTACGCGGCGAGATCGGCACTTGCCGTTGGAGCTTCGAGAGGATCAGCGGCAAGGATCCGCGGATCGGCTTTTGCCAGTGAGTAGATTCCGGTAGTCCCAATCCCCCTGCGCCGCAGGCGGGGGGATTTCTTAGTCTAGTGAAAGCTGAGGTAGGCGGCGGCAAGATGCAGCCCGGCGATGCTTTTTGCGTCTTCGATCTCGCCGCTGCGAATCATCTCCAGGGCGCGTGCCAAGGGCACGCGGAAGACCGTCAGCACCTCATCGGTGCCGAGCTCCTGCGCCGCTTCGCTCAGCTGGCGGGCCAGGAACAAGTAGATCCGTTCGTCACAAAATCCGGGAGTGGTGACGATCGAGCCCAGCTCGATCAGCTCGCCGGCGACGAGCCCCGTCTCTTCCCGCAGCTCACGAGCCGCACACTGCGCCGGCGGCTCGCCGCGGTCGAGCTTGCCCGCCGGGAGCTCGACGATGAAGCCGCCGGCGGCATGGCGGAACTGCCGCACCAGGGTGACTTGGCGCTCGTCATCCAAGGCGACCACCGCGGAAGCGCCGGGGTGATGGATCACCTCGAGCGACACGCGATGGCCGTTGGGAAGCTCGACCTCTTCGAGCCAGAGATCGACGATGCGCCCGGGATAGACCTGCCGCTTCATCTCATTTCTGCTCGGCCGCTTCCTTCTCTGCCGCTTCTCGCGCCTTCAGTTGCGCCCGGATCGCTGCCGCGGCTCCTTCGATCTCGCCAGTGAGCGCCAGCGCCCAGCGGTCGCCATCTTTCTCGACCGAGGTGACCATCATCCGCTCGGCGGTGACGCCGCCGGGTCCGGTGACCGTGGTGCGCGAGACGACATGAGCAAGATCGGATTTCTCGTACACCGTGCCGACGACGTTGTTGCTACCGACGGCGATGGTCTTCATCACCCGCCCGAGCATGCCGGAGAAAAACTTGGCCATGAAGTCGCGATCGGAGAGTACGCCGACCTGCTTCGGTGAAACATTGTCGCCGAAGAACGCCGCGTAAGCCTGATCCTTCTCCGCCTGGGGGACCGCATCGAGAACCTCGGTGAACATGCTGCGGAACTGCTTTTGCGCCCGCCCGCTGAAATGCCCTGCCGCGGCCGGCCAATCGCCTTGGCGCAGGGTGTCGAAGTAGCTGTCGACCCGCGCCTCGATCTTCGCGTCTTCTTCGGCTGCCCAAGCGGCAGTCGAACCGAACAGCAATACGGTCAATACGAGTCGTAACAACATGAGACACTCCGCAGTTTAGGTGCGGCGCAACTAGACGGCCCAGTCCGGCGAGTCAAACTGCACCTGTCAGGGTTCGCTATGGCGCGCGACGAAATCGATCAGCGGCGCGATCACCAGGTTGCCCGGGCCAGCCTCGGCAGTCAGCACATCGACGTGCGCGTACCCCTCGCTGATATAGACCTCGAAACCTCCGGCAGCGCCGCCGAAAGTCGGGAACGCCGGGTTCGGATGATTGGCGTCGATCAGGCGCGGCGTGCTGCCGTCACAGCCAGGGGCGGTACAGGTGCCGATCGTGCGCGCAAAGGCCGCGAAGCTCGCCGGCGTACGCGTCAGCCCGTTGCTTCCGCCAAAGCAGATCACCGGCACGTCGATGTTCGCCGCTTGAGTCAGATTCTCGATATCGCGCCGGCCGCGACCTGCGGGTGGATCGAGCGACAGGGCCGAAGAGTCGAGGCCGGGCAGACCGGCGGTGACGCTCAGACCCGACGAGGCGTAATACCAGTCGATGAAGTTGGTCTCACCGGTCAGCAGCGTCAGGAACCGATCGAAGCGAGTCGGCTCCTGCTCGATTCCCCAAGGCTCAGTTACCGGCAGAGCGATCGGCGGCGGGCCGTTGTTGGTAAAGGCGTTGGCGGGCACCGGCTCGTCGATATCGAACCACGTCTGCAGACCGGCGACCGCCGGACCGCGCTGGCCGAGAGACGTCGCGACGAAGCTCGCCAGCGAGGCGACTACCCCGTCGTCGTCTACGAACGCACCGATGCCGCCGTACACCGTCGCTTGCGGCAACAAGGTCAGCCCGGACAACCCAGGCACTCGTGCGACGGCGGTGTTTCCGGGCACGTTGTTCTGGGCGACCTGCAGAATGATCTGTCCGCCGTCGGGATCGCTGCGGCCTTGGATGGCCGCCGGCTCGACCGAGGCGAGAACGTACGGGTTCAGCAATCCGGCCACCTCGGCGTAAGCGGCGACAGGTGGCGTGCAGCGTGGGTTGTCGAGATGACCGCAGTCGACAGCCTCGCTGGCAACGGCGCAAGGCGTGCCGTCGGTGCAGCGCGGCGCGCCATCGCGGACGGCGGCGTAGAGGCCACCGTCGAACTTCGCCTCGATGCGATCGAGAACTTCGGACGCGGGTGGATCACCGGCGGCACTGCCGCCGCCGCCTTCGAAGAGCAGCAGCCCGCGGACCTTGGCGTAACCGGGTTCAGGAGGGCCGCTGCCGTCGAGGTCGAAGTCGGTCGAGGCGTAGCGTGCGGCAAAGCCGGTGCCGGCCGAATGGCCGCCGACGAAGACGTTGGCATTGCGTGCCGTCGCCCGTGCCGACTCGACGACGGTATCGATGTCGCGCGAGAACATCAGCGGGGTCCAGTTCGCCAGAAAGGGAATGTCGTTGGTGGTGTTGTAGAAGACCGCGCGCCGGCTGAGGCCTGGCGATAACGGCAGGCCGAGCTCGGCACCGAACAGCCAATCGAGGGCGAGTTGGGCATCGCCCTGGCGTGACGCGAAGCGCAGGCCCTCACGGTCCTCGAGTTGATCGGTGCGCCGATCGAAGGCCCACAGCTCGACGACGAGGTCGCGCTCGGCGAGGGCGCGGGGCAGGACCTCTTCCGCCAGAATCTTGAAGTCGGCGGCACCACCGTCGAAGCCGGGTACCAGCACAAGAATGGCATCGGGCCGAAGCTCAGATACGCCCAAGGCATAGCGAGTGTAGCGGGTGCGGTTGAGGTCGACGCCGCTGGTGCCGAACTGCACCGCCAGCTTGCTGCCGCCGGCGACAGTCACTCCCGGCGAGCCCGGCGTATCGGCGGGGTGTGCCGGGCTGGGTAAGTCGATCACGTCACCGACTACGGCGACACAGGAGCAGTCGCTCGGGCAAGCGGCGCAGGGCTCGATATCCGCCGAATCGTCATCGTCGTCACCGCAGCCCGTCGCCACTGACAGCGCCAAGGCTACCCCGACCATCGCTAGCGCATGGCACAGCCAACGTCGTTGCATAGGATTTCCTCCGCCGGCGCTTGTAGCTCATTCGTGGGTCGCCGTCGCCGATCGCGAGGATCTGTGACGAGGATTCGTCGCCACGTCGGATTCGGTGTCGAGGGTATGACACTGCGGAAAGCGCGTTGCACGCCGAGAGTTTTTGCGAGCTCGGTCTTCGATGCTTGGCACGTACACTGCATTGCCTGCGGACATGGATGCGAACGAGATCGAAGCCACGCCGGGGTGCACAACGGCGCGTTGCGATCAGCCTCGCGGACATCTGGCTGCGGTGCGGTGCTGTGCTGAGCGGGCATCGCTACAACTTCAAGAAGAGGAGAGAGAAGCATGACGATCTTCACTAAGTTGATTCGTGACACCAAGGGACAGGATCTCGCCGAGTACGGCATTGCTCTGGCAGTGATCGGCGCGGGCGCCGCGCTCGCCGCGGTAGCGATCGCGGGCAACGTCACCACCTTGTGGGACTCGGCAAACGCGACCATCACCACTATCGCCGGCGCGGTGTGACGGACTCGCGACGAGGGCAGCTCGCCGCTGCCCTCGTCGCGAAATGTTCCTGTCGGCGAGTCTTCGCCCCCTTTCCCAAAGGGGACGATTTGCGTGATTGGCATTTGTCGGCATACTGCGGCCTGTGTTGGATACACAGTCCGAAAACTCTGTCACTGCGCTCAGTGACGAGATCCGTTCTGCGTTCGGCACGGATCTCCTCAGCCTGGCCTTGTTCGGCAGTGCCGCCGGCGACGATTTTGTCCCGGGTGAATCCGACATCAATCTCGCGATCGTCTTGAAGACGGTCGGACTGCTTCAGCTCGACATCTTTCAGCGCGAGCTGCCGCGCTGGCGCAAGCGTGGCGCCGCGACGCCGATCCTGCTCGATCCGGATTATCTCGAGCATGCCGCCGATGTCTTTCCGATGGAGCTTCAGGACATCCAGGCCCGGCATCGCGTACTGCACGGCACCGACGTGTTTTCGTCGGTTCGCATCGACCCGCAGCACCTGCGCTTTCAACTCGAGCAGGAAGCGCGTAGCAAGCTGTTGCGCTTGCGCCTGGCGTACATCGAGGGTGACGGCAGCGATGAGCAGCTGGAGGCTCTGATGCTGCAGTCAGTGAAAGCGTTCGTCAGCATCGCCCGTAGCCTCAATCGCTGGCGCGAGCCCTCCTTATGTGTGGGCGACGCC
>DASPMH010000561.1:0-4160 GCA_035627175.1 Terriglobales bacterium
CGGCGCGGTTCTCGCCTTGGGCGCTGCCTGCTCCCATCATCGCCATACCCATTTCGGACATGATCGTGCGGACGTCCGCGAAGTCGAGATTGATCAAGCCGTGCACGGTGATCAGGTCGGAGATACCTTTGACCGCGTGGAGCAGAATCTCATCGGCTCGCTTGAAGGTATCGAGCAATGAGGAATCGCGGCCGGCGACGGCGAGCAGGCGCTGGTTGGGGATGGTGATCAGGGTGTCGACGGCGCTCTTGAGCTCGCGAATGCCCTCGTCGGCCTGGCGCATGCGGCGCTTACCTTCGAACTGGAAAGGCTTGGTGACCACGGCGACGGTCAACGCGCCGAGCTCTTTGGCGATGCGGGCGATCACCGGCGCGCCGCCGGTGCCGGTGCCGCCACCCATGCCAGCGGTGACGAAGACCATGTCGGCGCCGGAGAGCAGCTCGCGAATGGTGTGCGTATCTTCGATCGCAGCTTCGCGGCCGACGTCGGGATTCGCGCCCGCGCCGAGTCCTTGCGTCAGCTGTTTGCCGATCTGAACCTTGATCGTCGCGGCGCTGCCGTGCAGCGCCTGCATATCGGTATTGGCGGTCATGAAGTCGACGCCGGAGAGACCCGACGCGATCATGGTATTGACGGCATTGCCACCGCCACCGCCGACGCCTACCACCTTGATTCGAGCCCCCATCGCGGCATCCTGCCCAACCAACTCAATCATACATCCCCTCCTCCCGCGGACCCGCCGGTCCACGCTCGATTTTTCGCGTCAGTGGATTTCCCTCGAGTCATCCAGGTGTGGCGCGCGCAACATTAGTCTCTTTCGATTCCGATTTTCAACGTTTCTCAGAAGAATGTTTCGATCCAAGCGCGCACCCGATCGCCGGCACGGCGCAGCACCCCAGGCGCTTCCGCAGAGTGCGGCCGATGATCGCGCGGCTGAGCGCCGTATTCGACCAAACCGACGGCAGCCGCATACGCCGGGCTGTTGACCGTCGCCCCCGCGCCTTCGGTAATGTTGTCGAGCGCCAGCACCGAGCCCAGTCGGACCGGGAACTGAAACACCTGCTCGGCGAGGGGAACCAAACCTTCCATCATCGCCGCTCCACCGGTCAGCACTACGCCGGAGCCGAGCTCGTTCTCGGCGCCGCACTTGACGATCTGATTGCGCGCCAGGGCGAGGATTTCTTCGACGCGGGCCTCGATGATGCGCGCCAACGCCTGCCGCGATATCAGCCGCGGGTTGCGGCCGCCGACCGTCGGCACTTCCACCGACTGATCGCGCCCGACCGAGCTCGCCAGGGCGTAGCCGCTGCGATGCTTGATGATCTCGGCGTCGCGAAACGGCGTACGCAACCCCGCCGCGATGTCGCTGGTGATGTGGTTGCCGCCGAGCGAGAGGACGGCGGTGTGCCGCAGCGCCCCGCGGTGAAACACCAGCACATCGGTGGTGCCGGCGCCGATATCGAGCAGCGCGACGCCGAGCTCCTTCTCCTCCTGAGACAGCACGGCTTCGGCGGCAGCGAGAGGCTCGAGCACCAGATCTTCGACGTGCAGGCCGAGCCGCTGGCAGCACTTGATGACGTTTTGCGCCGAACGGCTGCCGGTGGTGATGATATGCACGTGCGCCTCGAGACGCACTCCGGACATACCGACCGGATTGCGGATGCCGTTCTGGCCATCGAGGACGAAATCTTGCGGTAGCACGTGCAGGATCTCGCGGTCCGAAGGCAAAGGAATGGCGCGCGCGCCATCGAGGACTCGATCGACGTCGCTCTGATCGACTTCGGGACTTTTGATTGGGATCACGCCGTGGCTGTTGACGCCACGGATGTGCGCGCCGCCGACGCTGGCGATGACACTATGGATCTCCACGCCGGCGGACAACTCGGCTTCTTTGAGCGCCTGGTCCATCGCCTGCACCGTCGATTCGATGTTGACGACGACGCCCTTGCGCAAGCCATCCGACGGCGCGGTGCCGAGGCCGAGGATGTTCGGACCCGATTCCGTCAGCTCGCCGACCACGGCGGCGACCTTCGAGGTTCCGATGTCGAGGCCGACCAATAGCTCCGACTTTTTCGTCATCTTACGCTCGGCGATCGCCTACACCTTGGTCTTCCGCGCTGTCGCCGCCGCCGGGGGCTCCGGCATCTCCTTCAACTTCACCACCACCGCTCCGGGAAAGGAGAGATCGACGGTCGCCAACTTGCTCTCGTGTCCGCGATAGGTAGCCCAGACACGGTTCAGTCGCTCCATCTTCTCGTTCCAGGATCCCCAGCCGAAGACCACCGCCACCTGCGGCCGCATCGGAAAGACGGTCATCGAGCGGTCACGCTCGACCCGTACTTCCGAAATCATGTCGAAACATTTGTGACGCTCGCACCAGCGAATCAGCTGGGCGGCGCGCGGCAGGATGATGTGAGCACGATCCCAATGGCGCTTATCGTCCAGTCCGGTGATGATCGGGAAGTCGCGACTGTCTTCCTCGCCGAGCGGCCCCAGCAAGTGGCCGCGGCGGTCGACGTAGTACAGCGCGTCGAGACGAGCCAGCGCCATGGGCTTGCGTTCACGGATGGTGATCCGCAGACGGTTGGGGAGCTCGATGCTGGCCTCGGCACGCTGGATCCAGGTCTGTTGCTCGAGACGAGCGGCAACCGCCGCCGTGTCGACGTCCCAGGTGGAAGCGCCCAAGCGCGCTCCCGACCATTCGGCAACCTGGTCACGGGGAATGCGAGCGTTGCCGCGCACGACGACAGCGGACAAGGCGAAATAGCGATGCTGCTTCGTCCATAACCACAGCGTCGGCGCGACGATCGCCACCACCGCCACCACCAGCGCGGGGAGTACCGCAGCACCGCAGGCGCGGCGCAGCGGCGCCAGCACTGCCAGCACCGCTTGCCGTTGGGTTCGCGGAGGAGCCTCGCGGCCTTGGTTCAATCTTCGGGCCATTCTCCCACCAGCTTGACCTCGGGCTCGAGCCTTATGCCAGACATGTGCAGGACTCGTGCTGTCGCTTCACGCATGATGGCGCGCACGTCCGCCGCCGTAGCTCCGCCGAGGTTGACGATGAAGTTGGCGTGTTGTTCCGAGATCTGTGCGTTGCCGACGCGGAAGCCCTTCATGCCCGCCGATTGTAACAGTCGACCGGCATAGGTTCCTGGTGGATTTTTGAAAATCGATCCGGCGTTGGGATAGCCGAGCGGCTGATTCGCCTCGCGCTTGCGCTTGGCCTCATCGCGCTTGGCGCGCAATGCCTGCCGGTCGCCGGGATCGAGCCGGAAGCCCACCGCAGTGACGATGAAGCGCTCGGGCAGGTCGAAACGGCGATAGCCGTAGCTGAGCTGCTCGCGCTGCAACTGTACCAGGCTAGCGCGCGCGTCGACGCCCTCGACGTATTCGACCACGTTCGAAATTTCGCCGCCGAAAGCGCCGGCATTCATCAACAGACCGCCGCCGACGGAGCCGGGGATACCCTCGGCAAACTCCAATCCGGCCAGATCGCGCGCTAATGCTTCGGTAACCAGCTTCTTGAATGTCAGGGCCGCACCGGCGCGGACGTGGGTGCCGTTTCCGTTCGGGTGCCATTCGAGCGCCGCAAAGCTCCGTCCGAGATGCAGCACCACGCCACGAACACCGTCATCGCTGACGAGCACGTTGGTGCCGCCGCCCAGAATCCAGCAGGGGGTACGCGTGATCGCGACGAAGCGATGCACCGCGCGCAGATCCTCTACCGACGTGGCATCGACGAATACGTCGGCGGGACCGCCGATACGAAACGAGGTATGGCGGCTGAGCGGCTCGTTCAGGCGAAGGCGCTCGCCGAGCTGCGTGCGCAAAGCCAATAGATCAGACGGGGTCGACACGATCTCTCCTACTGCAAGGTCAACAGACTCTGGCTGCCGGAGAGCTCCCGGCACAACAGCTCGCCATAACGGTAAATGCTGCCGGCACCGAGCAACAACACCATGTCTCCAGGACGAACCTCGGCGGCGAGCGCCGCCGGTAGATCGTGACAGTCGGCAATCAGCTCGACATCGAGGTGGCCGCGCCGTTTGAGCGCGAACAGCAGGACCTCGCTGTTGATGCCTTCGATCTTCTCTTCGCCGGCGGGGTAGACGTCGGTGAGGACCAGCTTATCGGCCGAATCGAAAGCCTCGAGGAAATCG
>DASPMH010000562.1:0-4510 GCA_035627175.1 Terriglobales bacterium
CTGCACGCACTGGCGATTGCCCGGGTCGCCCTCGCACGGATGGGCGCTGGCGAACGTCGCCTCGAAGGCCGGCTCGCTGTTGCCGGCGAGGTCGCTCAACATCGAGACGGCTCGTACCTCCATGTCGGCGCGGGCGACGGAAAGCGCGACACTGACGTCGATGCTGTCGGTGACCCCATACGCGGCGCCGAAGACAAATTGGTCGAGACTGAAATCGATATTGACGCGGGTCCGCAAGACATCGTCATCGAAGCGCAACCGGTCGCATTGCTCCGGATCGGTGGGATCGTCGCAGGGTAGCTCGCCGAGGAAGCTCGACGAGAACGCCGGCTGAACGAAGCGCAAGCTGCCGAGGGAATCGCCCTCGAGAGTGTCGAAGTCCATACGGGTGTAGGCGAAGCTGAGCGTTCCGAAACCTTGCCCGAGTGTCTGCGCCGTGTCGGCCAGTCCCGGGCCCTTGCGCATGCGATTGAACGTCGCGGTTTCAGCGTCCCAGGCGAAGCGAAAGGCGCCGGTAGCCGACGGGATCGGCGCGAGCGCACGAAAGGTCGAGAGAGAAGCGGGCAAGGCACGCAGCCCCTCGGGCAGCGCGCTACGCGGGTCGCCGACGCCGACTGGGCTGATCGAAGTTGCCAAGCCGCCGAGCAGCCCGTTCATCCGGCTCTCGAGAGAATCGGCGGCGATGAGGCGCGGCGCGGTGATCAACGCCAGCACTAGCAGCAGCCAAGTTCGCCGCGCCTGCGGCGCTGCCCGCTCTGGCAAACGGGGCTTAGAGCAATCGTTTAGCAGTTTCATCTCGTCCTCGATCAGCGCGATTCGATCCGGGTGATCTTCACGTCATCGCCCTGGCGCGCCAGGATCATTCGTTGCGCCAGCTGCAGCCGTACCGGCTTGCCGCTCTCGCGATCGACGAAACGCTCCACCCGTGTGAAGGCGACGGTGATCTCGCTTTGATGCGGTTCGATCACCACGTCGGTCAGCTCGAGGGTCAGATTGCCGGCCTGATCGAAATAGCGCCGGGTCGCTTCGCGCTGCCGCGAGGAGAAGCTCGACCACAACCCGGCGAGCGCTTCGATCTGCTTGTCCTCGTGGGCGGCGCGGTAGCGCTCGAGCATCTGTCGCACCTGCTGATCGACCGGCACCACCGCGGCGCTCGCCACCGCGGTCTGCGCGTCCGCCGGTCGCGGCACGAGCCAGTCGAGAAACGGCGCGAGGTCTGCCGACCAGCTGTCGGAGCGCGGTGCACGGCTCTGCGGCTCGGGCGGCCTCGGCGCGGTCAGCGGTAGCGAATCGGGCTCGACCCCCTGCGCTTCGAGCATCAGCAGATACGCTTTGACCAGCGGCATCCGACGGATCAGATCGCGCACCAGCTGGTCGCGCAGGCGAACGAAGTCGGAACGCTTGCCGCGGATGCTGGCGGTCACTTCGTCGGCATCGGTGGCGCTGTCGACCACCCGTGCCCGCAGGTCGACGAGCTCGCCGTCGAGCACGTACGAGCCGGTGATCACCTTGCTGCACCCGCGCTCCGGCGGTGAAGGCGTAGCCGCCTGGTTATCGTCACTCGATTGCAAGGCGCAGCGGTTGAGCACGGGAATGCTGCCGAGGGCGAAGTAGAATGCTTCTTGAAGGGAGCGCCCCATCCATTCGGTGCCCGCGCCCTCGCCCGGACCATGGTTGCGAAACTCGACTACCGCGATCGAGTTCGGCTGGCGGACATCGGCGAAAACCAAGTCGCTGCCCGCAATCAGATAGTACGGCGTCTGCTGTTCCTGGGTCAGCCGCGGTACCTCGAGACCCAGGTGGATCACCAGCTCCGCCAGCGACAGCAGCCCGTCGGCGCCGGCGTTGGCCTCGCCGCGTAGGGCGCGCAGCAGAGCGTACGTGAACACGCCATGCTGCAGTCGCGGCACCTCCTTCGATTTGTCGCCGGGACGGGTCGCAGCTAGCAGGAACACGCCCTCGGCGCGGACGTGAATCGGGAAATCCTCCGCCAGGGTCATCTGCGCGGTACGCAGATCGAGCGCGCCGGCGTGGCAGGTGTCGAGGATCACGACGACGTGACGGACGTGGCGCTGGAGGATGCGGACCATGTCGTTGAGCTCCTCGACGCGCAGCCCGCGGGTGAAGAAGTTCTCGCGGGTGGCCGGATGGGGAAGGAAGTAATAGGTGCCGGTGAGCAGGTCCCGGACGCCGTGGCCGGCGAGGAAGATGGCGGCGACGTCGGTCGGCTCGGCCTTGGCAATGAAATCGCGGATGCCGCTGAGGATGCTCTCGCGGGTGACCTGTTCGTTGGTGAGCAGGCGGGTCTGTACCGCGCCGTACACGCGGCGGTTGCTCTGCTCCTGTAGGGCGCCGGCGACGGCCGCCGCATCGTTGTCGGCGAAGTTGAGGCTGAGAGCGCTGTCGGCGTAGCGGCTGACCCCTGCGCTCAGCACCCACAGGGTCGGCGGCGCCGGAGTAGGCTGCGCTTCGGCAGCAACCAGCAGGGCTCGTCCAAGCATTGCCATCGCCCAGCCGCTGGCAAGCGCCACTCGTATTCGAGCCCTCATAGCGCGCAAGTGTCGGGATTCTCCCCCACATGCGCGCGGCGATGCAAGCTGACCTTGACGGAAGGATGCGAGAAATCGAAGAAATCTGGCGCGATTGGATCTGGGTGGCTGTAGCGCGCGCTGTCCCAGCGCGCCGAGGGGCGGTGGCTCCTGCTCGCGTCGCCAGCTTCCCTGGGCGCGCTCGGAGAGCGCGCTACAGCAGGAATAGCCGGGGGTGGCCCTGGAGGGGGCGCTGCAATAAACTGCTCTGGCTCGGCATCTCCTGCTGAGGATGGAAAGAGTACCGCGGCGGTTAGGCGCGGCCGGACACAACGAAGGGATTCCCGTTGGAGGCAATCGAAGATGCACAGCGCGTACGCGAGCTGATCGCACGGTGCCTCGACGGCGATGCCGAAGCGTCTCGCCAGTTCCAACAGACCTACGGCGAGCTGATCTACGGCTACCCGATCCGCGTCTTTCGCATCCGACCCGAGGATGCCGGCGATTTTTACGTTTTTGCCTTCCACGGCGGGCGAATCTACCGGCGCGTGCGGACCTTCGAGGGCCGCGCCCCGTTTCGCGCCTACCTCCTCGGCTTTGTGCTCGACGACCTGATCCTCGAATGGAAGCGGGCCGAGCGCACTCTCGATACCATACCTTTGGAGGAGGTCAGTGAAATGTCACTGCAAGAAGCAGCAGGAAACCACATGAATGACGACGCCGGCAGCCACGCGATCGATAGCGGCGAGCTCGGCGACCTGCTGTCCCAACTCGATGTCGGCAAGGTGGTCGTGCTCAAGCTGCTGCACGCCGAAGATTACGAGCTGACACCGGCCGAAATCCGCCACATCGCCACCATCTCGAAACGGCCGATTGCCGATGTCATCGCTGCCGTCGACAACCTCCGCCTGACCATTCGCGATCGCGAATCGGCGCTGCGCGCCGTCGAAGACGGGCTCGAGTCCGTGCAGGCGTGGATCCAGCTCTACCAAAAGCGGCTGGCTCGGATCACCGACGATCTGCAATCGTTGCCGCCGGGAGCGACGGCCGCGAGTCGCTTGCGCCAGGAGCAGGCCGAGGTCGAACGCAAGATCAAGCGCCGCGAGCAACAGCGCACCAAGCTGCAGATGCAGGCCCGACGCCGCAAGGTTACCGCTCCCTACAAGGATCTCGCCGCCATCCTCAACACCACCATCGGCAACATCGGCAGTCAGATTTCCCGCCTGCGGGAAGAGCTCACCCGCCTCAGCGCAGGCCAGCCACCCGCCGAAGGCGACCTCGAAAGCGAGAAAAACCATGGCCCGCACTGATGCCGCTGGCTGCCCAGCGGACGAGCGCCTGCTGTCACACCTGCTCGGTGAGGCCGGCGGCGATGAGGAGATCGCCGTCCACCTGCAAGTCTGCGATCGTTGTGTTGCCGAGCTGATGCGCGCCCAGCGGCGGCTGGCATTGGCGGAGGAGATCGCCGTGCCGGTGCCAGCCGCCGTGCTCGAGCGCTGCCAGGCTCCCACCCTGTCGCCTGCACCTGCGCCGCTGCGCCGCCCGTCCCAGCGGGCTGCCTTGTGGGTTCCGCTGGCGCTCGCCGCAGGTGCGGTGCTGGCGCTGGCGACGCTGCGCGATACACCCCCGGGCGCGGCACCGCAGACCGAGCTGACTCGCGACGTACAACTGCGGCAGGACGCCCGCATCACCAGCGCCAGCGCCACGCTGCGCCAGGCACCTCAGTCCGATGCGACGGTGCTGCGTGACCTCGCTCGCGGCGATCGAGTGGTCCTTTTCGACCGCGACCAGGATTGGTATCAGGTGGCGCTTCCCGATGGCACAAAAGGCTGGATCGAGGCCGCATCCTTTGAATGACGCGCGACTTGCACGCCCGCCGCGCGGCCCGCTGCTCTGGCTGGTGATTTGTATCGGGGCCCTACTGCCGGCGGCAGCCGCTCGCGGCGGAGTCGATGTCGGCCAGCTCCCCGAGCTGCGCTGCG
>DASPMH010000563.1:0-3445 GCA_035627175.1 Terriglobales bacterium
GACCGGAGACTTACGGTGTGCCGGCAGCTCCGGGGGACACTACAGCCCCATCGCCTTCAGCCCCTCCTGCCAGGGAAGCACGTCAATGCCGTCGATGCCGCGTGGTTCACTGCCGAGGTAGAGCACCATCGGATGATGTCGTTTGCCGTGGAATTCGGCGAATGAACGCAGGCCGCGCAGGTCGGACGGCGACACATGACGCGAAGCTTTGAGCTCGAGCGCGAACAATTCGCGTCCCAGCTCGACGACGAAGTCGACTTCCGCGCCATGCTCGGTGCGATACGAGCAAATGCGGATGTCTCGATCGACTGCCGCAGCGCCGGCTGCGAGCTGCGAGAACACCAGCTGTTCGAACAGTTGACCGATGCGGTCAGGGCCTACTTCAAAGCTGTTGACCAACGCGTTGCGCACGCCGCTGTCGAAGAAAAAGAACTTCGGATGTTGCACCAAACGGCGGGTAGCGCTCTTGGTAAATGGCTCTGCGCGTTGCACGATCAAGGTATCTTCGAGCACTTCGAAGTAGCGCGCCGCCGATTGACGGGCGATCTGCGCTGCAGCCGCGAGCTTGGAGAGATCGAGATGGTGGCCGGCCCACTCGGCGGTGATGCCGAGAAACCGGGCAAAGCCTTCGAGATTGCGGCTCAAGCTCTCAGCCTGCACCTCCTCCTTGAGGTAGGTTCCGGCGTAAGATTTCAGCGTCTTGCGGCGCGAATCATCGTTCGGGTCGGTCATGATGCCGGGGAGTGTGCCGGTTGCGAGCGCTAGACGGGTGTCGAGGTGGTAGCCCAACTCGGCGGCGGTCAGCGGGCCGAGCCGATAGGTATGGATCCTTCCCGGGAGCAGATTGGCATGGCCGCGGCGCAGGCGGCGGGCGCTAGAGCCAGTCAAAAAAAAGCGCAACGAATTGCGCGGCCGGTCGAGCAGCACCTGGATCGTGTTGAGCAAGCTCGGCAGACGCTGGACCTCATCGATGCAAATCGACTTGACCTGGCCGCCGAAGGGGGCGAGCCGTTCCTCTAGCTCGCGGGGATTGCGAGCAAATTCCAGATACGTCGGTTCATGGAAGAGATTGATCGTCAGGTCGGGCTCGAGTGCGCTCATCAACGTCGACTTGCCGGTCTGTCTTGGGCCCAACAGCAGCACGCTCTTGCGAGACCGCTGCAGCGGCAGAAGCAGCCGACGTGAAATCATGCGGGCAAATTACCGCGTATTTTGCCCGCATGCTATCGCCGACGACCTGGTGATGAGATCTTGCAACGCTTCGGCCACGCCCGGCATCAGCTCGCCGCCCAGGCGAGCGACTGCCGAGACTCAGCTGACCGATCTCGAAGGCCAGCTATCTGCCGGAACACGCTCGGTCGCGATCTTCCGGGTCAACCACCGCCACGCGGCCGAAGAGCTCCCCGATCAGGCCTACGCTTTCCAAGCCAGCTGCGCGTCACCTGCGATCGCTCCCTCGTCGCTAGTCCCGATCGGCGCGGCCTGCAGGCGCCGCATCAGGGCTGCCGGGAACGCCCAACAAAGCCGCCGGTCGGGCCGCTCGCTGGCGACGCTGTTGCCGCTCGCCGGCGAGCTCGACTTCCTTACCGAGCCGGAGCCTGTACTTGCGCAGCATAGTATTGCGCTACGTCGCGGATCTGCTGCGCCTCGAGGCGGCTGGCGGTGCGCTCCATCAGGTGGGCGTACGCCGAGCCGCCGCGCTGGCGCGACTGGAACAGCTGTAGCTGGAGGACGAGATAGTCGGCGTACTGCCCGGCGAGATTGGGATAGGCGGGATTGCGGCGGTGTTCGCCGGGGCCGTGGCAGTCGGCGCACGACGGCACGCCCTGGCTCGCTATGCCGTCGCGGGCGATGGCTCGGCCGCGTTCGATTGCAGCCGCGTCGCCGCCGGCAACGGCGCTGGCGGGAAGGCGGCTGTAGAAGTCGGCGAGTTGCTCCCTCTCCTCGGTGCTCAGGCCCGCCGCGATCGGTTGCATCATGCCGCTATGACGACGATCGCCGGCATACGCTTCGAGGGCGCGATAGAGATAGTCGCGGCGCTGCCCGGCGAGCTTGGGAAAGGCGGCATTGCCGCGGCCGTTGCCGTCGCCTCCATGGCACAAGTCGCAGCGCTCGGCGGCGACCCGCACCGCGGAGGGCGGCACCAGGTCGGCAATCGGCGCTGCCGCGCGCGCGGCGACCTCGTCGCCATGGACCAAGCGGCGGTACTTGTCGCGATCGAGCTGCGGCAGCTCGAGCAGAAACGCCACCACCGCGCGCACCTCGTCGTCACGCTGCTGCGAAGGCCACGCCGGCATGCCGGTGAACTTCACCCCGTGCTTGACGATGTAGAAGAGCTGCTGCGGCTGCCATTCCGTCACCGCTTTGGTCAGGTCCGGCGCGTGCGGCGTCATCGCGCGGGCGACGCGCGGCTGAGGCAGCCCAGGGCTGCCGTGACACGGACGGCAGCCGATCTCGTAGTGTCCGGCACCTTTGAGCACCAACCACGGCTCGCTCAGCGCCGGCGGATCGCTGCCGAGCGTGTGGGTGATCACCGAGCGGCGCATGGCGAAATGGAGGAACCAATCGGTGATCGCCCAATGCCCGGAGCTCGCCTCGATCGGAATCACACCCGACGCCGCGACCAGCAGCCCGCCGACCCCAACCGCCGGCAGGAGCAGCAATCCCCAACGCAGCCACCGCCTCATCCGCGCTCTCCCAAATGACGAGCGACAGCGCCGCTGCGAAACAGTCCCCTGCCCCGTGCGCATTTTTTGCGCGCGGGCGAGGGCGAGGGCGGGGGTATCCGCTGAGAGGGCAAGCCTGCAGAACGCCTAAAATCCCCGCGCTTGCGGCGCTGATGCCTTCCGCCGGCGGAAGGCATCAGCCCTTTGGGAAAGGGGGCACACACCTGCAGCAAGCCTGCGCTCAACCACAAGCCGCCGACCAAGTAAGAGGCGCCGCCGGCGAGCAGCATGATCGCACCGCCGAGATGTTGGTCGTGCAGCGGCTCGAGCACCCCGATGCCGTGATCGTGCAGATAGAGCGGGCGCGGCGGCAGCGCGAGCAACGCACCGAGCAGGGTCATGTGCATCGAGGTCAGCAGCAGCGCCAGCACACCGGCGCCGGCGCGCTGCGGCGGTGGACGCTTCCCCGTGCTGTCATGAGCAACTCCACCGCCGAGCGCCGACAGCCACACCAAGAGACCGCTCACCAAGAAACTGAGCTGCTCAACCGCGACGCCCGCCACCGAGCTGCGGGCAAAGTGATGCAGCGCCGGCGCATGCCACGCCCACACCACCACCAGCTCGACCAACGAGAGCGGCACCGGTGGAAACAGGCGCGGCATGGATCGCACCGGATCGTACACGCCGCCGGCGATCCCAACCGCCAATAGCGGCGCGGCGACGGCGACCACGCCCATGTGCATGATCATGTGCGCAGAGAACGGCCCGGGAGCGAGCTG
>DASPMH010000564.1:0-2161 GCA_035627175.1 Terriglobales bacterium
CGCCGGCATTGCTCGGCAAAGGCATGTCGGTACTCGCGCGCGGCCGCTTCGCCACCGCCGCCGACGAAAAGCTCGGCCTCAAATTGTTGCAAGCGGTCGGCGAAGCGATCGCGGTACCCGATGAAACGATGCTCGACGGCGTCACCGGCGTCAGCGGCAGCGGCCCGGCTTATGTCTACCGATTCGCCGAAGGCATGATTGCCGGCGGCGTCGCCGCGGGACTGCCGGCGCCGATCGCCAAGCAGCTGACCATGCAGACCATCTTCGGCGCCGCGGCGATGCTGCAGGAAGCCGGCGAGACGCCCGAAGCGTTGCGCGCGCAAGTGACTTCCCCGGGGGGCACCACCTTCGCGGGCTTGAGCGAGCTCGAGCGGCACGGCTTCAAGGACGCGATCATCGCTGCGATCATCGCTGCCACGCGCCGCTCGCAGGAGCTCGGCCGCGGCAAGAAGTAGAGCGACGACATGCAACTGGGCATGGTCGGTCTCGGGCGCATGGGCGCCAACATGGCCCGCCGGCTACTTCTCGCCGGTCATTCGTGCGTCGGCTACGACGTCAACCAAGCCAACGTCGCCGCGCTCGCCGACGAGGGCGTCACCGGCGCCGCGTCACTCGACGACCTGGTCGCCGCGCTCGCGCCGCCGCGGGCAGTGTGGATCATGGTTCCTGCAGGCGAGCCGACCGAGCAGGTGGTGCAGCAACTGGCGCAGGCGCTCGCACCCGGCGACATCGTCGTCGACGGCGGTAACACCTTCTACAAGGACGATGTTCGCCGCGCTGCGCTGCTCGCCGCCCGCGGCATCAGCTACATCGACGTCGGCACCAGCGGCGGAGTGTGGGGCGCCGAGCGCGGCTACTGCTTGATGATCGGCGGCGATGCCGATGCGGTGCGCCGGCTCGATCCGATCTTCTGCAGCCTCGCCCCCGGACGCGGCGACAATGCTCCGACTCCTGAACGCGGCGATCGCGGCGGCACCGCCGAAGAGGGCTATCTGCATTGCGGTCCGAGCGGCGCCGGCCACTTCGTCAAGATGATCCACAACGGCATCGAGTACGGCTTGATGCAGGCCTACGCCGAAGGCTTCGACATTCTGCGCAACGCCGATGGGCCGGCCCGCCCGGCGGAGCTGCGCTACCAGCTGCCGCTCGCCGACATCGCCGAGCTGTGGCGGCGCGGCAGTGTCATCGGCTCGTGGCTGCTCGATCTGACGGCGATGGCATTGGCGGAGAGCCCGAATCTCGAAGAGTACTCCGGGTACGTCCACGATTCGGGCGAGGGGCGTTGGACAGTACAGACCGCGGTCGAGCAGGCTGTACCGGCCGACGTTCTCTCGGCCGCGCTCTACGCGCGCTTCCGCTCGCGCCAGCAACATACCTTCGCGGAGAAGATCCTGTCGGCGATGCGCTTCAAGTTCGGCGGGCATCTCGAACGGCCGCCCAAGGGGTGATCATGGAGACCGTCATCCCGGCACAAGCGACGACTCTCAAGCAGCCCTCGCTGCCGTGCGTCGAGCCGTGCACGGTGGTGATCTTCGGCGGACTCGGCGATCTGACCCAGCGCAAGCTGATGCCGGCGCTGTATCGGCTGTTCCGCCAGAACTGCCTCGAGCGCGGCTTCACCATCTTCGCCGTCGGCCGGCGGCCGATCGACGACGAGGAGCTGCGCCGGCGCATGCGCGAGGCGGCGGGCGATGACCACGGCGATCAGTGGCAGCGCTTCGCCGAGCATCTGCACTACCACCGCGCCGATCTCGACGAGCCCGAGGTGTACCGCGAGCTGGCGCGGCGCTTGGACGAAGAAGCCGCGGCGGGGACGATCAGCGCCAATCGTCTCTTCTATTGCGCCACACCGCCGGACCTTGCCGACGAGATCATCGCCGGTCTCGGAGCGGCGGGACTCGCGGCCGAGGAGAAGGGCTGGTCGCGGGTAGTGCTGGAGAAGCCTTTCGGGCTCAGCGCCGCGGAGGCGCACCAGCTCAACGAGCACGTCGGTCAGGTGTTCGCGGAGCATCAGGTGTTCCGCATCGATCATTACCTCGGCAAGGACACGGTGCAGAACATCCTCGTCTTCCGCTTCGGCAATGCGCTGTTCGAGCCGGTGTGGAATCGCAACTACGTCGACTACGTCGAGATCACGGCCGCCGAGACGCTCGGGGTCGAG
>DASPMH010000565.1:0-4115 GCA_035627175.1 Terriglobales bacterium
GATGAGCAAGCGGAGGCGTTCCTGGCGCACTGGCAACCGCTGCTGGGCCACCGCGATCAAGTGGTCGTTACCCGTGGCTTCAACTGGGGCATCGCCGGCGGGGTGACTTCGCTCGCTGCCACCGAGCGGCTCGAGCACAACCGCGTCCCCTGTATCAGCTTGTGGACGTCTTTCGTCATCGACGTCGATGGCCAGGTGCGGATGTGTTGCGCGGACCCTCAGGGGAGCTCGCTCTTGGGGGATGTGCGCGAGAGCACCATCGCCGAGATCTGGCACGGTGCCGAGCTCGACCGCCTCCGCCGGCTTCATCTCGATGGCCGCCGTCACGAGCTGCCGCTCTGCGACGGCTGCCCGGTGTGGTCGACTGCGAAGCACGCGCTCAAACAACCCGGCGCAGCCCCTTAGCTATTCGACGGGGGCTGAAAGCGCCACTTTCAGGCCGAGCTCGAAGTCCATGGCGAACTCTTCGTCAGGCGGGTTCAACGCAATGGTCAGAGCAAAAGCTTCGAGCCCCGCGGCGATGACGCCGTCGCGGTGGTCGTGCCCGGTAGCGCGGAGCAACGGCACCCACAGCGTTCGGGCCGGCCCGTCGCCGCGCAGAGCAAGATAGTCGTAGCGCGGATCTGCCGCCATCACTTCGGCGAGAGGCTGCTGCGCCGCAGCGCGCTCGCCCTGAGCGAACAGCACCACGCCGAGATTGTTCTTCGCTGCGGTGTACGACGGCTGCTCGCCTAGGGCGCGCTCGAACAGATTGCGGGCTTCGTCCCAACGACCGGTGCAAGCGCGCACCACACCGAGGCCGTTGTACGCCGCGGGCCGCAGCTTGAAGAACGGCTCGCCGGGTTTGGCTGCAAGCGCAGCCCGCAGCAGCGTAGACAGCACTTCGTCGGCCTCGTGCCAGCGGCCGTTATAGACCGAGAGATTGCTCAACATGGTGAATGCCAACGGGAGATCGTCCGGCGCCCATAAGGTCAGATCGGAGCGATAATCCTGGTTGCGCCAGCGGGTGCCCGCGATCAGCCCGCCCAGCACCGCGATCAAAATCAGAGCGCTGGCGGCGGTCGCTTTGGTGCCGAGCCGGCGCACGCCGTGGCGAATGGCCGCGTCTGCAAACACCGCGACCAAGGCGACTACCGCGGCCAGCGATAGATACATGCGGTGCTCTTGAATCAATGTGAAAGTTGCCGCCAGCGAAGTCGGCAGCAGCGGCAGAAAGAACCAAGCGCCGAGGAACCCGACCGGCCGGCGGTAGAGCAGCCCCCACGCCGTCACTCCCGACAGCGCCACGACGATCGCTGCGTGTGGAGCCAGGCTGAGCCAGCGATCGCGGCTCGGATCGAACCAGAAGGGGGTGCCTAGGACGTAGTGGTACAGCGGGTCCGGCCAGAACGAAAGTCTCAGGTAATGGACGACGACGCGCAGCTGGGAGAGCACGTACGGCAGCATGCGCGCGCTGTCGAACTCACGAGCGGCGTTGCTCCAGGTCGCCAAGATCAGCACCGCCAGCACCACCCAGGTCGCCGCCAAAGCGGCATAGAATCTCGGGCGGCGCCGCAGCGCCTCCCGCCAGCCACCGCTGACGAACACGGCGTCGTAGATCCACACCAACAGCGGCGCCGCGATCATCATCTCCTTGGCACCCATGCCGATGGTACACCCGATCACCGTCGCCACCGACCATCGCCGCCGGGTCGCTGCGCCGTCGCTTTCCTCCCAAGAACGGATCGCGCCGTACAGAACCAGTAAGACGAAGCAGCCCATCAACGACTCGGCGCGCTGAACGATGTTGGTGACGCTTTCCGTCTGCAGCGGGTGGGAGATGAAGATGGCGGCGATGGCGAAGCCGAGCCAGGTGGCGTGACGTGAGCGATACTCCAGCCGTGACAAAGTTCGGCGCGCTACCCCGAACAACAGCAGTCCCGCGGTCAGGTGAATGGCGATGTTGCCGACCTGAAATCCCCAAGCTTCGCTGCCGGTCAGGGCGTGATTCAAAGCGAATGAGAGGCTGAGAACGGGACGGCGGACGAGCGTACTGTTGTCGTTGGCCGCTGCTTGGCCGGTACGGGTCAGCGACAAGGCTCGCGACAGCGGCGTCAGTGAGCGGATGTCGGGATTGTCCCGCACCGCCTGCAAGGTATCGATGCCGATAAAGCGGTTGGTAACCGCATTGGAGTAGGCGAGAACCCCGACGAGCAGCAGCAGCACCGCGGCGAGGCGGCGGCTGCCGCGCTCGGCGACCGAGCTCTCCGCGGTCACGGCGGCGTGGGCTGAGCGAGACCCGCAGGCGGCGCGGCCCTGCGCATCCATCTGCCGCGCACCGCTTGCTTCAACAGATGCCGGCCTTCGCGAATCAGAATCGAGAGTTGATACGGAGAGCGCACCCGTCGCAATTGCCGCAAGATGTACGACGGCCGGCCGTAGAATCGCCGTACCGCCTCATCGCACAGTCGCGCCATCTGTTCGCCGGACAAGTCGGGCGACTCCCAGATCGGTTGGTTATGGGATGCTGCGATCTCGACGCGATCGTCGAGTAGCCACCCGTTCGCCTGAACTTCGTCGCGGAAGCTGGTGTTCCACGCCGGCCGGGCGATGTTGAAGGAGGCGATGTCGGGATCGAGAGCGATGCTGAAGCGGATCAAGCGCTCGATCGAGGCCGGGTTCTCTCCGCTGAGCCCGATGACGAAGTGAGCCAGAGTACGCAATCCCAAGCGGCGGGCGAGTAGAAAGGCGTCTTCGACTTGGCGAACCGATTGCGGCTTGCCGTGGCGCGCCATGACCTCTTCGTTGGGTGATTCGACGCCGATCATCACCATGTGGCAGCCGGCAGCCTGCATCGCCCCGAGGAGCTCTTCTTCGGCGCTGTCGGCGCGCAGCTCGCACACCCAGGAAAAATCGGGGCTGACGCTGCGGATGACCTCGCAGACCTGCAGCGCGTGCGCCTTCACCGCGCCGAAGCTGAAGTCCTGAACGATGAAATCGCGGATGCCGAGGCTGCGGATGTACTCGAGCTCGGCGCGCAGCGACGACAAATCGCGCTTCTTGTGGCCGATGCGTTCGAAATAACAGTAGTCGCAGCGGTAGGGGCAGCCGAAGTCGGTGACGATCACGGTAAACGGGCGGCGCAGCACATGCGGAGAGTGGTATTTGCGCAGGTCGTAAAGCTCGTGCCGCGGTGTCGGATAGGCGAAGCGGCGCGCCCCCGCCGGCGCGGCTGGTCGCGGGTCGGAACGGGTGGCGATGTTGCGCCTACCGCCGCTGTCCGCACCGTTGAGGAACGAAGCGATGTCGCAATCAGCGTAGTCGAGAATCACCGCATCGACGCAATCGTGCTGCGCCAGCACCTCCGCCGGATTGCTGCGCGGAAAGTCGCCGGAGACCAAAATGCGAGCCCCGGTTCGTGCCCGTACGGCGGCGAGGAAGGCCATGTCCTCGGTCCAAGAAATCGCCGCCGCCAGCGATACGATCACCTCTGGCCGCAGCTCGCCGATGCGCTGCTCGGCCGCTTCGGCCGTCAATCCGTCGACGACCGCGTCGAGCAACGAGAGCTCGCAGCCGGCTTGGTGCAGCACGCCGCTGAGAGCGAGCAAATCGATCTGCGGCCAGTAGTAGTCGCCCTTGGCGACATGGCCGCAATAGTCGTCTCTGCAGACGCGCTCGCGGGCGGGCGGATTGAGCAGCAGAACCTTGGTCATCGTGCGCCGCCCGCGGCGATTGCGCCTGTCGGCGGAACCGGGCTACGTTCCCTCTCCCGAACGACGATGGCTGCCAACGAGCTCAGCTCGCGGGCAGAAAATAGGTTCATAGGCAAATTGTTGGAGCACATGTATCGCCGCGTCACAGCGGTTTGCGGAACGGGACCTTACTCGACCCCTGCCGCGGTGGCAACGAGGAATGGCCGAGCGCCGCAGCGGCCGGGGCTCGCGGTCGCCCGGAGCGGTGTGGCCTGATGCGTATTCCGCTGGTCGATCTGCATTGGCAACACGCCGTGGTCGCCGAGGAAGTCTCCGCCGGGTTCGCCCGCCTACTGGACGAAATGTCCTTCGTCCTCACCCCGGATGTCGAGAGTTTCGAGGAGTCTTTCGCGCGGTACTGCGGAGTTCGCCACTGCCTCGGTG
>DASPMH010000566.1:0-3071 GCA_035627175.1 Terriglobales bacterium
GGGATCGCCAGATTGCCTTCCGGCGTGACGTACTGCAGGCCGAAGCGCGTCGGCATGGCGCAGTCGATCTGGACCGTCGACAAGGTCCAGCTGCGGTCGAGGGCATCGCGGAAATCGAAGCCGATCTTCGGCCCGTAGAACGCCCCCTCCCCTTTCAACACGACGACCGGGAAGCCGGTCGCTTCGGCAGCCTGCTGCAGGGCCACCTCGGCGCGATCCCAGAGGGCGACATCACCGAGGAATTTGTCGGGGCGGGTTTGTACGCTGACGTCGACCTTGGTGAAGCCGAAGGCCTGGTAGACCTCCTTGGTCATTGCCACGAAGCTCGCCAGCTCGGGCTCGATCTGGTCGGGCGTGCAGTAGATGTGCGCATCGTCCTGCGCCATCGAGCGCACTCGGGTCAGACCGTGGAGAGTCCCCGACGCTTCGAAGCGATGCAGCCGGCTGAAATCGGCAAAACGGATCGGCAGCTCGCGGTAGGAGTACTTGCGCGTCGCAAACAGATAGCAGTGGCCGGGACAGTTCATCGGCTTGACGCCGTACTCGTCCTGATCGGCGGTCATCAGAAACATGTCGTCGTGGAACATGTCGTAGTGACCAGAGGTCCGCCACAAATCGGTCTTGTAGATCAGCGGGGTGATCACCTCGGTGTAGCCGTAGCGGGCGTACAGGCCGCGGATGTACTCGACCAGAAGATTGTAGAGAGTCGCGCCCTTGGGATGAAAAAACGGCGAGCCCGGCGCGATCGGATGGAGCGAGAACAGATCGAGCTGAGCGCCGAGCCGGCGGTGATCGCGGGCTTTGGCTTCCTCGATACGCTTGAGATGGGCTTCGAGCTGCTCCTTGTTGGGAAACGCGGTGCCGTAGATGCGCTGCAGCATCGGGTTGCGTTCGTCGCCGCGCCAGTAGGCGCCGGCGAGACTGGTCAGCTTGAACGCTTTGATGCGGCCGGTGCTCGGCACGTGCGGGCCGCGGCAGAGATCGATGAACTCACCCTGGCGATAGAGCGAGACCACCTCCTCGGGCAGGCCGTCGATGATCTCCGCTTTGAAATGCTCGCCCATCTCGCGGAACATCTCACGCGCTTGGGCGCGCGGCATCTCTTCGCGCTGCACCGGAAAGTTCGCTTTGACGATGGCGCGCATCTCCGCCTCGATCTTCTCGAGGTCGTCCGGCGTAAACGGCGTGTCGCGTTTGAAGTCGTAGTAGAAGCCGTCGGCGATCACCGGCCCGATGGTGATCTGGGCGTCGGGGAACAGCCGCTTGACCGCCTGTGCCATCAGATGCGCCGTCGAATGACGCAAGGTCTCGCGACCTTCGGCGGAATCGGCGGGAATGGCAGCGAGGCTACAGTCCTCGGTCAACGGCCGCGACAGGTCGATGACGCGATCGTTGGCCCGCGCGGCGACCGCGGTATTGTCGAGGGCGCCGGCCGCCTTGAGAACTTCGAAGGCGCGGGTGCCGGGATCGACGCGTTGAACGCCACCGGCTGCGAGAGTTACGCTGATCTGAGTCATGTCGGTCGATCGATCGTCGGGGGAGTGGTAGGCACGGGCGGGATTGAACCGCCGACCTCTTCCGTGTCAAGGAAGCGCTCTCCCACTGAGCTACGTGCCTATATCGGATCGGTTCGGGTCGTGCATCGCTTGCGCTTCCACGCCCGTCCGATCGCGTGTCTCGAGCAGCGTTGGGAGCTAGCAATTCCCCCCCGGGGGGTCAAGGAACTCCGGCGCCCAGAGAGGGCGGCGCCGCCGGCAGGTGAGCTGAAACCACGAGGGCGGCTCGGCCGCAGCCGAACCGCCCTCGCCGCAAAGCTGTCGCGCCTTACTTGGCGCGGGCGAGCTCGTCGTCGATGATCGCCTTGAAGTTCTGGAACGGCTGAGCGCCGCTGACCAGACGGCCGTTGATGATGAAGCCCGGGGTGCCGGTCACGCCGACCGATTGACCCTCTTGCATGTCGGCATTGACGCGGTCGAGCGTCTTGTTGCCGGCGACGCACTCGTCGAACCTCTTCATGTCGATCTTCGAGCCCTTGAGCGCCTCGGCGGTCTTCGCCTTGATGTTCTCAGGAGTGATGTCCTTCTGGCTCTCGAAGTAGAACTTGTAGAGAGTCCAGTAGGCTTCGTGGTTCTGATCGGCAGCGCACTCGGCGGCAACCGCAGCGGGCTGAGCCCACTTGTGGAAGGCGAGCGGGAAATTCTTGTAGTAGAACTTCACCTTGTCGCCGTACTCCTTGAGTACTTCGTTCTCGATCGTGGTGTAGCCACGCGTGCAGAACGGGCACTGGTAGTCCGAGTACTCGACGATGGTGACCTTGGCGTCCTTGTTGCCCTTGAAGGGACGACCCTCGAGCTTGATCTTGCCCATCACCGCCTTGAAGGGGTCGACGGTCAGGTCCTCGAGATCGCCGAATACCGCGTAGCGGCCGTCTTCGGAGAGGAGAAATCCGACTTCCCGGCCACGCACGTCCATCTTGCCGGCCTTGGCGCCCGCGATCGGCGACTTGTCCAGGCTCTTGACCGTGATCGGAACCTGCGGCGGAACATTCGCCTTGCGGCGGTAATACTCAATGACCTTGTCGGTCTCAGCGGCCTGGGCGGTACCCATCACCGCCAGGACTGCGGCGAACAACGAAGCAGCAACGGCTTTCCTCATCTGTCTCCTCACTTTCTGAGATTAAGTTCGAGCCTGTTAGCACGCGCAATATTCAGACTCAACTGACGCAAACCCCGTCAGACGCGCGGCGGCGCCGTCCATTCGAGCGGCAATGAAAATTTTCCCGGACCTCAGGTGACCCGGTAATGAACTTCGCCGCCGCGCTCCTCGTGGTCGACGTCACCGCGATAGCGCAGCAGCTCGAGGTGCGCCAGAGTCTCGAAGGTGGCGGGGAACTGTACCGTCAGCGGAGCATCGCTATCGAAATCGAACGCCGCCCGGGCGACATCGTAGGCGTGGCAGGGCCCGCGGCGAACGACGTTGAGGACATCGCGCATGCGCTGTTCGTGATGCTCTACGATCTGATCGACCCGAGCCTTGTGATCGCCGTACACCGGCCCGTGCGCGGGCAGCAC
>DASPMH010000567.1:0-5947 GCA_035627175.1 Terriglobales bacterium
CTGGCGCCGCAGCAGGCTCATCGCATCCGAGCGCGACAGCAAACCTTTGTCGCGCAGCGACCGCGCCGCTTCGCCGACGCAGCGCAGATACTGGCCTTGGGTCTCCCAGGGGCGGCCGGAGCGCCGCGCGTCACAGGGACACATCTGGGTGACGCTGCAGCCGAGACCATTGGCGAGCTCTCCGCCCGCGGTCGCCTCGCAGCGATCGCAGGCGTCGCCGATCCTGTCGCCGTCGCCGTCGAGTTGATCGGCGTTGGCGGTGTTGACGCAATTGTCGCTTTCGTCGGCGATGCCGTCGAGATCCGAGTCCGGCGCGCTCGCCAGCAGGGGCGAGGCGTAGAGGACAATGACGAAGTTGTCGCCGCTGTCGGAACGAGAGGAGAGGACCAGCTTGATGTCGTCGAGCTTGCCCGGCTGACGCCTGCCCGAAGCGAACAGCGCCTCCTCGGAATTGACTGTCGCGTCGAGCACCATCGCCAACCGGCCCTCGCCGATGCGCTGCAGGAACCCGGAGCCGCGCACAGTGTACGACTCGCTCTCGAGACGCAAATCGCTGACCGCGGCGACCGTGAAGCGCACATTGACCGGCAGCGCCGTCAGCTCGAAGGTGCCGCTCAGGGCCTCGGCAGGCGCGGGGGGCTGGCGGCAGCTCGGGCAGACGAGCGTGATCGAGCTGCCCGGATTGAGCACGAAAGTCTGACTGACGGCGTAGGCCGGTACGGCAGCGACGACGGCACCGGCGGTCAGCGACAGCAGCGTCATCAAGACGCGCAGCATAGCGATCATGGAGGCCGGCAACATACGCGCCGGTACCCGGTCAAGCAACCGGCTCGTGCGCCTCGCGCGAGGCGCGCGGCTCAGAACGGGATGTCGTCGTCACCCATGGCAGCGTCTTCGCCAGGGGGCAAAGCGCCGCCGCTGTCGGCCATGCCTCGGCCGGCACCGCCGCCCCCCGCGGCGCCGCCGAGAAAGCGGACATCGCGAGCGATGATCTCGGTGATGTAGCGCTTGTTGCCGTCCTTGTCGTCATACTGGCGGCTGCGAATGGCGCCGTCGATGAACACCTGCTGGCCCTTGGCGAGGTATTGGCCGCAGGTCTCGGCTTGCTTGCCCCAGACGACCACGTTGTGCCACTCGGTGCGCTCTTGCTTGTTGCCCTCCTGATCGTTCCACTTCTCGGAAGTGGCGACCGGGAACTTGGCGACGGCTCTCCCATTGGGAGTGAAGCGCACCTCGGGATCCTTCCCGAGATTACCTATGAGAATGACTCGATTGACCACGGCGGGCGGACCCTAACAGCGGCTGCGGCTCGGAGTCAACCGGCGCGAAGGATTCCGCTGTAGCGTGCGCTCTCCGAGCGCACTTGGCGACTTGGATACGCCAGGATGAGAGTGCCGGCGCAGCGGGTCGAGTGCGCTCGGAGGGTACACGCTCCAGCGTTGGCCCCTCGGATCGGGTTAGAAATAGACCAGCGCTTCGGCGGCGATGGTGTTCCAGCCGCGATCGCTGTCGTCTTCTTGTAGGAAGATCGGGTCGGAGGCTTGATCGTGGCGATACTCGATGCGGAAGGTGAAGTGATCGAAAACGTGGATCGCGACGGTCGGTGAGATCTCCCAGATCAGTACCCGGTCGCCCTGACCACCGAACTGATCCCGGGCGAGCGGTGCGATCTGATCGTAGAAGACCTCGCCGCGAAGGGCGAAGGTGAACATGCTGACGTCCTGGACGGCGTAGAGCGCCAGCCCATACCAATCGGCAGCGGAGTAGTCGGCACGCTTGACGGCGTCGGGCACCAGGCGCGACTCGTTGCCGTAGACCGAGTCGAACACCACGGTGGTACCGTCGATCGGCTTGAAGACCGCGTTCAGAGTGATCACGCCGCGCGTCTGGGTACTGCCCGCGCCACCTTCATCGAGACGGGTTTGCTCCGGCCCAAAGGTGCCGGCGGCGTACATCGAAAACTCATCGACCGGGTGGAAGCCGAGGCCTGCCAGCAAGGTCTTGCCCGGGTTGTTGTCCTCGACATTGTCCCAGCCATTGACCAGACCGATGTCGAAGCTGAACATGTCGGTGATCGGAATGTTGGCGAGGATGCCGGTGTGGGTGAACGGCACCGCGAAGCCGAAGAGCAACGAGTGCGAGATGTTGTGATTGATGTTGGTATTGGTCTTGATCACCTCGTAGCCGAGCAAGGTGACGAACTTACCGGCTTTGAGGGTAATCCCGCCGAAAGGTACGTCGAGAGTCAAATACGCTTCGCGTACCTCGAATTCGTCGGAGTCCTCCAGCAAGCCGTCAGATGAGCCCAGGTACTGAGCCGAATCGAAAAAATCGAGAGCGAGCTGGAAGCCGAAGTACTCGCCTTCGCGATCGCGCCCGAAGAACAGCGAGCCGGTATCGAGGGTGAAAGTGTTGTCCTTCTTGTCGACCACTCGGCTGACGATGCGATCGTCGAGCGGCCGCTGGAAGCTGTAGGTGTAGCGGGTCGACAGTAAGGCACCGATGTCGACCCACTTGTTGGTCAGCTCATTGACCGGGTCGCTCGACGGCTCCTCGGCAACCAGTGGCGTCGCCGCGAATACCGCGAGAGCGCACGCAACGATCATCTTGCAACCGAAACGAATCATCGTCTCCCTCCCTGCGAGGCGAACCTCGCTTCCTCCTACGTCACCCACACCTCGGCCGATCGAGCTGCGATCGGCTGCTGCAATTGCGGCCCGCATACGACGGTTTGCACCTCCGACGCAAGCGCCCGAGGCCGACTTTTGCTCGTACTGCGATGTGACCTGGCTGTCTCTCCGGAGCCGATTTACGGTGGATTGTCGCAAGCGGCCATCAGCGCTCGCGCCCGCGCCGCCGGATCGGCCGCGCCGACGAGATCGCCGATGATCGCAACCGCCGCTGCGCCGGCAGCGAGCACCTCCGCTGCGGTGTCGGCCCGGATGCCGCCGATTGCCACCACCGGGAGCCGGCTGATGCGACACGCTTGGCGCAGCGACTCGGTGCCTTGCACCGCATCGGGGTTGGCTTTCGTCGTCGTTGCGAAGATCGGCCCGAAGCCGAGGTAGTCGGCGCCCGACGATTGTGCGGCCATCACTTGGGCTTGATTGTGCGTCGACAAGCCGATGATCGCCTGGGAGCCGAGCAGCTGCCGGGCGGCGGCAACCGGCAGATCGTCCTGGCCGAGGTGGACCCCGTCTGCGCCGACCAATTTGGCAACGTCGGCGCGGTCGTTGACGATGAACATCGCCCCGACGGCCGCGGTCATCTGCCGCAGGTCGCGAGCCAGCTCGACCATCGTCGCCGTCGCCGCGTCTTTGATCCGCAGCTGCAGCAGAGGCGCGCCCGCGTCCAACAGCAAGCGAGCGAGCTCACGGTGGCCGAGCATACTCCTGCCGGCGGCGTCGGCAATGGCATACAGCCGGGAGCGAAAGATCGGCCGCACGTCAGGACAGGGCGACCGGCCGAGGCTTGGTGCCGATACGCAGCTGGGTGATCTTTTTGTGCAAAGTGTTGCGGTTGATGCCGAGCAGGGCCGCGGCTCGCAACTGGTTGCCTTGAGTGTGCTCGAGGCAGAGCTCGATCAACGGTCGTTCGATCTGCTGAATCACCGCATCGTAGAGATTACCGCTAGCGCCGCCATTGTCCTCGCTGCGCAGCATCTCTTTGATCTTGCGGCGCACCACCTCTTCCAACGACAGATTGTCGGAGAGCGGCGGCTGTGGGTCATGACGCGCCAAGGCTAAGTCGGTCGGCATCAACGTCGTGCCAGCCGCCAGTACCGCGGCGCGCAACAAGGTGTTCTCGAGCTCGCGAACATTGCCGGGCCAGCCGTGGGAGAGCAGCAGATCCTGGGCTTCGCGCGAGATACCGCCGATGCGCGTGCCGAGGTCGCGATTGATCTTCTCGAGGAAGTAATTGATCAGCTCGGGAATATCGCCACGACGCTGGCGCAGCGGCGGCACGGTGATCGGCACGACGTTCAAGCGGAAGAACAGGTCTTCCCGAAACTTGCCCTGCTGCACCGCCCGGTCGAGGCTGAGATTGGTCGCCGCCACGATGCGGCAGTCGACCTTGACGACTTCTCGTCCGCCGACGCGCGTCAGCTCGCGTTCCTGAATCACCCGCAGCAGCTTCGGCTGCAGATCGAGCGGCATGTCCCCCACTTCATCGAGCAGCAAGGTGCCGCCCTTGGCGGTCTCGAAGACCCCGAGGCGCTGCTCGGTAGCGCCGGTGAAGGCGCCTTTCTCGTGGCCGAAAAGCTCGCTTTCGAGCAGCTCGCGCGGCACCGCCGAGCAGTTGAGCGCGACGAATGGGCCGGACCACCGCGGCGAGTGGAAATGCAAGGCGCGCCCGATCAGTTCTTTGCCGGTGCCGCTCTCGCCCTCGATCAGCACCGTCGCATCGGTGTGAGCGACGCGGCCGATGGTCTTGAAGATGTCCTGCATCGCCGGCGTCTTGCCGACGATCTCGACACCGAGCTCGAAGCGCCGTCGGGTTTCCTTCTCTATACGCGCCAGCTGGACGGTTTGCCGGCGCATCTCCAGGGCGCGCGTCACCAGCAACTGAATCTCTTCGAGGTCGAACGGCTTGGTGACGTAATCGTAGGCGCCGCGCTTCATCGCCTCGATCGCGTTGGCCATGGTGTTCTGCGCCGTGATGACAATCACCGGAATGTCGCGCTCCGCCTCGCGCAGGCGAGTCAACATGGTCAATCCATCGAGATCCGGCATGCGGATGTCAACCAGGGCGACGTCGAAGGCCTCCTGGATCAGCCGCTCGAGGGCGACGGTCCCGCCGTCGACCTGGACCACCGAGTGACCGGCGTCGGCGAGAGCCGATCCCAGCACCCAGCGAATCGACTCCTCGTCGTCGGCGATCAGGATCCTGCCGGTCAGCTTGCTCATACGGTGGTTCTCGCCCAGGGCAAAAGGACCGTCATCAAAGCCCCGCCGCTGTGGCGGTTGTCGGCGCGGATATCGCCCCCGTGGGCGGCGACGATGCGGCGGCAGATAGCTAGTCCCAAGCCGGTACCGCGCGGCTTGGTGGTGACGAACGGCTCGAACAATTCGCTCATTTGTTGCGGCGCAAAGCCGGGGCCGGTGTCCGCCACCGTGACTCGTACATATTGAGCCGGTGGTCCACTAGCGACGACACCGTCATCGCGACTCTCGCGCCGGACGATGCGAACATCGGTGTCGAGCCGGGTTGTGATCGTCAACATTCCTCCACCACTCATGGCCTCGAAAGCGTTTTTCACCAGATTTAAGAACAATTGCGAAAGCTGTGCCTCATCACCGGAGACGTCGGGCAAGCTCGGATCGATCTCGAGGCGAATCGCAATGCCTGCGTCTTGGGCAAGTGGTGCCATCAATTCGAGCACATGGCGGAGCAGGTGATGGATGTTGGTCGGCACAAGCTGCGGTTTACGCGGGCCGCCGAGCACCAGCAGCTGCTCGACCAAGCTCGAGAGCCGGTCGGTCTCTCGAATGATGATATCGGTACAAGACCGCACCTCGACGTCGCCGGCATGGCGCTTGGCCATCAGCTGCGCCGCGCCCTTGATGCCGCCGAGGGGATTCTTGACCTCGTGCGCGAGGCCGGCGACCAAGCTGCCCAACCGCGCCAAGCTTTCGTTGCGGCGCGTCTCGTCCTCGAGCATCTTTTGATAGCTCAAGTCGTAGATCACCAGTGCCGTCCCCTGCATCACCCCGGCAGCGCCGAAGATCGGCGAGCAGCTGGCGCGGACGATAATCTCACGCCCGGCGACGGACAGAGTCTCTTCGGCGCAAGCCTGGTTTTGACCGCTTTCGCGGGTGCGGTGAACGAGATCGGCGACCCAGCTCGACCGCGAGAACACGGCCGCGCAGGAGCGGCCGAGGATCTGCGCTTCAGCGACACCAAGAAGCTCTTCTGCCGCCTGATTGACCAAGCTCAGGTGGTCTTG
>DASPMH010000568.1:0-4051 GCA_035627175.1 Terriglobales bacterium
GCGCGGCTCGGTAGGGCACTTTGAGGCAAGGCGCCACTACCCACTTCGGCGACCGATTCGACCAGCTCGATTCGATAGTCGTTGCCGAGCGCCCCCTGTAGCAGGCGGCAAGCGTGTGCGCCGACTTCCTCCAGCTCCTCGAGCGGCCGGGCCAGCCAGCGCAGCGCCGGCAGATCGCGGCGGAGATCGGGTGAGGTGCGATACAGTCGTACCGTCGCTGCCAGTGCCGCCAGCGTCAGCTTGTCACAGCGCAGGGCTCGCTTGAGAGGATTGCGGTTGAGCCGCTCGATCTGTTCTGCGCGACCGGCAATGATGCCGGCCTGTGGTCCGCCGAGCAGCTTGTCGCCGCTGAAGGTGACCAGGTCCGCGCCGGCGGCAATGCTTTCGCGCACCACCGGCTCCTTGGGCAAGCCGTACTCGGCGAGATCGATCAGCGCTCCGCTGCCGAGGTCCTCGATCACCGGCAGCTTGTGCTCGCGGCCAATGGCGACGAGCTCGGCTAGCTCGACGTCAGCGGTGAAGCCGACGACGCGGTAGTTCGAGGTGCGCACCTTGAGCAACAGTGCGGTGCGCTCGGTGATCGCCTCGGCGTAGTCGCGGGGATGAGTCCGGTTGGTCGTGCCGACCTCGCGTAGCGCGGCGCCGCTGCAAGCCATCAATTCGGGCAAACGAAACGAGCCACCGATTTCGATCAGCTCTCCGCGTGAGACGATCACCTCGCGGCCGCGAGCCAAGGTACTCAGCGCGAGCAGCACCGCGGCGGCGTTGTTGTTCACTACGGTGACCGCCTCCGCTCGGGTCAGTGCGGTGAGGTCGTCGCGCACCATCGCCTCGCGCTCGCCACGCGTGCCGGGTCCGAGATCGAGCTCGAGATTGGTGCAGTGCTCGCCGGCGAGCTGCACCGCGGCGAGAGCGGAGGGGGCGAGAGCCGCTCGGCCGAGGTTGGTATGCAGCCCGACGCCGGTGGCATTGATCACCCGGCGTAGCGGCAGCTCGGCGGCCGCCTGCATCCGAGCCAGCGCCGCAACCATGATGCGCTCGGCGCTCGGCACCTCCTCGGCTCCGTTCAACACTCCCCGCCGCACCGCCTCGATCACCTCGCGGATCGCTCCGGCGACCCAGATGCGATGGTACGAGGCGAGAGCGAGCTCGCCAGCGGGAGTTCGCAAGATGCGGTCGACCGGAGGAATCCGGCGCAGCAGCTCGGTCGCCGATGACATTCGCGGAGAGTGCCGAGTTTGCCGCTATCACACAAACGACCGGCTGCGCTTGACGGCGGCGGAGCGCTGAGGCGAGCATGCGGCGATGTCACCGGCCGAAGCTGCTGCGCGCGCCATCGCGGCGACCCTGCGCCAACACGGTCACATCGCCTATCTCGCCGGCGGCTGCGTGCGCGACCGTCTGCTCGGCCGCCCCGCCAAGGATTACGACATCGCCACCGACGCGGTACCGGAACGGGTACGTTCGCTGTTCCCGCGCACGGTGCCGGTCGGAGCCCACTTCGGCGTGATTCTGGTGCTCGACGACTCGACTCAGACGGAAGTGGCGACCTTCCGTGCCGACGCTGCCTACGAGGACGGCCGCCGCCCGATCAGTGTCCGCTTCAGCTCGCCGCAGGAGGACGCGCAGCGGCGCGACTTCACCATCAACGGCATGTTTCTCGATCCCGCCAGCGACGAGGTGATCGACTACGTCGGCGGCCGCGAGGACTTGCGCGCCGGGGTGGTGCGCGCCATCGGCGATGCCGACGCCCGCATCTACGAGGATCGCCTGCGAATGTTGCGGGCGGTGCGTTTCGCGGCGCGGCTCGGCTTCGACATCGAACCGAAGACCTTTGCGGCGATCGGCCGCTCGGCGGTATCGATCTCCGACATCTCGGCCGAACGCATCGGCGACGAGATCGTCAAGATGTTGACCGACAGCAGCGGCGGCAGCGCCCGCCGGGCTTTCGAGCTGCTCGATAGCACCGATCTGCTGGCGGTGGTGTTGCCGGAGATCGCGGCGATGAAGGGGGTCGAGCAGTCGCCCGATTACCATCCTGAGGGCGATGTCTTCCTGCATACCCTGAAGCTCCTGGAGCAGCTCGAGCAGCCGAGCGAGACGCTCGGCCTGGCAGCGTTGTTGCACGATGTCGCCAAACCGCTGTGCGCCGGCCGCAAAGGCGAGCGCATCACCTTCTATGGCCATTGCGAACGCGGCGCCGAGATGGCGGTCGCGGTCTGCCAGCGCCTGCGGCGCAGTCGCGAAACTTGGGAGCGGGTCGAGATGCTGGTGCGCGATCACCTCCGCCTGGTCGATGCGCCGCTGATGCGCACCAGCACGCTCAAGCGCTTCCTCGCCTTGCCGTGGATCGACGAGTTGCTGCAGCTGGCGCGACTCGATGGCCTCGCTTCGAGCGGCGATTTGACCGCGCTCGAGTTCTGTCTCGCCAAGCTGGAGCAGCTGCCGAACGAGGAGATCCGCCCCAAGCCACTGATCACCGGTCGCGATCTGATCGAGCTCGGCCTGCAGCCCGGGCCGCAATTCGGCGAGATCCTGCACGCCGTCAGCGATGCGCAGCTGGAAGGAATGCTGGCAGACAAGCAGCAAGCGCTGGCATGGGTCGCGGCGAACTACGGCACGAGGGAAGCTCCGGCTGCGGGCGAATCGCAGCGCGAAGGATGAGACGATGGCGGCGAAGGCGCACAGCTAGACCCGGCAACCGTGCCGGTTTTTCCGGAGGCGTAGAATGAGCAAATTGGCGAATCGCATGGTGCGCGCGGCAAGGCTCGAGCCGGCGCTGTACGAAGAGGTCGAGGCCGATCGCGGCGGATTGAACGAAGCGATGGCGGTGGTGGTGCTCGCCAGCGTCGCCGCCGGGGTTGGCACAGTCAACACGCTCGGTATCGCCGGTTTGATCTCGATGACGATCGGCGCGCTGGTCGGCTGGTTCGTCTGGGCCTATCTGACCTACCTGATCGGCACTCGGCTGCTGCCGGAGCCGCAGACGCAAGCCGACGTCGGGCAGTTGCTGCGGACGACCGGCTTTGCGGCTGCGCCCGGGGTGTTGCGCCTGCTCGGCTTCCTTCCGGGCGTAGGTTCGCTGATCGTGCTGATCTCGTCGATCTGGATGTTGCTGGCGATGGTGGTCGCGGTGAAGCAGGCGCTCGACTATCAGGGGACCGGTAAGGCCTTGTTGGTCTGCTTGATCGGGTTCGTCGTGCAGATGCTGGTCCTGGCGCTGATCTTCGTGGCCTTCGGCGCCCCCGCATACTAGCCTGATACCGATGACTCGGGGCTGTCGCGTGCGCTCTCCGAGCGCACCAGGTTGGCTGGGGCCGCAGTGCCTCGGCGAGTCCCGGCGACCTAGTGCGCTCGGAGAGCGCAGGCCACGCGAGAAGGGGGTGGAGTGATGCGAGCTGTGGTGGCGATGTTGGTGTTGCTGCTGGGAGTTGGCGAGGCGAGCGCCCAGGTGTTCGGCCGCCCTTGTCGGTGCGACTGTACCGGTGATGGAGCGGTGACTGTCGATGAGCTGGTGCTGTTGGCCAACGCCGCTCTTGGCGGGGGGCTCAGTTGTCGCTCGGCGGACGCCGATGGCAGCGGCGATCTCGCTGTCGACGAAGTGATCTCCTGTGTTCAACTGGCGCTCGAGGGCTGCCCGCTGGTGACGCGTGCCGACGCCGCCTTCTGGGACACGCTCGGTCTGGTTGCCGATCGCGAAGAGGAAGCGCTGGCGCTGCACCAGCAAGCTGTCGATGCCGATCCCGGCGATGCCGGTTCGTGGTTCCTGCTCGGCATGATGCGGATGTATCGCTACGGCAAGCTGCTCGAAGACTACTCGCGGCCCGGTGCTGAGGCACAGCAGGAAGTGGCGCTCGCCAATGCCGCGCTCGACCAAGCGGTCGCGGCGGATCCGGAGCATCGCAGCTATCCGGGCTTCCGCGGCGCGGCGACCTATCAGAACGGGGTGGCGCAGGGCGACGCGACTCTAACGGAGCTCGGGCTGCAGCAGCTGCGTGACGCGATCGAGCTATGGCCGTTCTTCAACCGCTTCTCGTTTCTCGGCACCGTC
>DASPMH010000569.1:0-11759 GCA_035627175.1 Terriglobales bacterium
CTTCAATCCGGAGATCGGCGGGTTCAGTCAGTCGTACGGCGCGCGCGAGGTCGACGGCAGCCTTCTGATGATGCCGTTGGTCGGCTTTCTGCCGGTGCACGATCCGCGCGTGCTCGGCACCATTGCGGCGATCGAAAAGCAGCTGCTGCGTGACGGCTTCGTCTACCGCTATCCGACCAAGGAATCGATCGACGGGCTGCCTCCGGGCGAGGCGACCTTCCTGATGTGCACCTTCTGGTACGCCGACAATCTGACCTTGCTCGGCCGATTCACCGAGGCGCAAGCGATCTTCGAAAGGCTATTGGCGATCCGCAACGACGTCGGCTTGCTTGCGGAAGGATACGATGTCCACCAGCAGCGGCTGCTCGGCAACTTTCCGCAGGCGTTCTCACACGTCTCGCTGATCAACACCGCACACAACCTCGATCGAGCCGAGGGCCCGGCCCAGCAGCGCCAGGAGCGCTGAGGCGCCACGCGTCCACTAGGTATGCGCCCCCTTTCCCAAAGGGCTGATGCCTTCCGCCGGCGGAAGGCATCAGCGCCGCAGGCGCGAGGGATTTCCGCTGCCCATCACACCGGATGCACAGCAAGCCGAGGTTGCGGCTCGGCAACCGTGCTCTCGCCGGCGCCGCCGATGGCAGCAACCGCGGGCAGCCATACCGAGAAGCATGAACCTTCCCCAGGAGTGCTCTCCAGGCTGAGCTCGCCGTGCAGCAGATCGAGCAAGCGGCGGACGATGTAGAGGCCGAGGCCGACGCCCGCAAAGGCATGCAGGGCGACGCCTTCGACCTGGCAAAAGGGCTCGAAGATGCTTTCCTGCGCATCCGAGGCGATGCCGATACCGGTGTCGGCGACCCGTAGCTCGACCCCTCCGGCGGCGACGGCCGCGCTGATCGTCACCACGCCCCGATCGGTGAATTTGATCGCATTCGAGATCAGATTCTTCAGTACCAGCTTCAGCTTGGCGGTGTCGGTGTGAAGCAGCGGCAGGTCGTCGGCGACGTCGATGACAAAACTCACCTCGGGCTTGCTGGCGCGGAGCTCGCGCACCTCCTCGCTGATGTCTTCGAGCATCGCTGTGATCTGCACCGGTTCGACCAGCACCGGCGACTTACCCTCGAGGCGGGTGACATCGAGAATGGCGTTGATCAAATCGAGCAGCTGTTTGGCATTGGTACGCATCCGATCGAGAGTCTCGCGCTGCATGTCGGTCAGCGGTCCGAAGGCGTCCTCCAGCATCAGATCGTTGTAGCCGAGGATCACGTTGAGCGGCGTGCGGAATTCATGCGAGACGGTGGCGAGGAAGTCGGACTTGAGACGGTTGGCGCGGCCGAGCTCGACCAGCAAGCGGGCATTCTCGAGAGTCAGTGAGCCGAGCTGACCGATGCGTTTGGCGATCTGACGCAAGCGTCGGAAGCCGCCGCTGAGCTTGGTGTTCCAGCCAGCGACCTGAAAGCCGATCAGCGCATCGCCGCGGCGCAGAGCGACGTAGATGTGACTGCCGGCGCGTGCCGGCGCCGGTCGCAAGGCCGAGCTGTCGAACACCGCGACATCGTCGTCGCCGAGCCCATCGAGCGCCGGCTGCACCGCCGGCTGCGGCAGCTCGATCAGGCGCAGTGTTTCGATTTCCTCGGTAGAGGTGCCGTGGCTGGCGACGCAGCTGTAGGTGCCGCTCTCGGCGTTGTGCAGAAAGGTGTAGCTGACATCGCAGTTGAGCAGCTCGGTGGTCAGCCGGCAGAGCCGCTCGAGGACCGTCGGCGTGCTCAGCGACGCGATCAGCTCTTGCGCCGCTCGCGCCAGGCCGGCCGAGACCGCCGCTTCGGCGCGTTTGCTGCGGAACATCTCGGCGGTTTCGACAGCGACGGCGATCTGCGCCGCGATCGCTTCGAGCAGGCGGATCTGGTGGTCATCGAAAGGCCGGCCCGCGCTATGCCGCGACACCACCAGCACTCCAACGACCGAACCGCGCGCCATCAGCGGCACGCCCGCGAGTGCTTCGATGCCGAAATGGTCGATCACCTCGGCCGGCAGCCACGACTGTTGCGCCGGGTCGTTCATCACCAGGGTCTGCCCGGCGCGCACCGCCGACGACACCGATACGTCGGGGCCGAAGCGCAAGGTCAAGGCATCCGCCACCTGCTCTGCGGGAATGCCGTGGTGGGCGATGACACGAAAGTCGGTGCTCTCCGGGTCGCGGTAGAAGGTCGCCACCCGATCGCAAGGGAGGATCTCGGCAATACGCTTTTGCACCCGGCGGACGATCTCAATCGATTCGAGCGCGCCGGCCAGATCGCGGGCGATGTCGAGCAGGGCGCGGATTTCCTCGCTGGCGCGCTGGCGCTCGATCATCTGGCGCTGCAGTGCCTCGTTGACCCTGCGCAAGGATTCATTCGCCTCTTGCAGCTGCAGCGTCTGGTGGAACAGCTGGCGCCGCCAGCGGTCGGTGAAGTACGAGCCGAAACAGGTCAGCACCCCGAGCGTCGCCTGCCCGATCAGGTGAAGTGGTGCGGGGGCGGCGGTCGAAACGGTGGTGGCGAGGCTGAGGGCATAAGCGGCGAAGCCGGTACCGACCAGCAGCGCCTGGCGCGTCGCGCCCCAGTGAAACAGCAGCATCGCGGCGACGTGGGTATAGGCCATCGCCAATCCCAGCACTTCGCCCTCGCCGTGAGCGATGATGTGGTAGCTGCACATCATCAATTCGACGGCGATCGCCGCGATCAGCACCGCATCGAGCTGGCGAGCCGGCCGCATCGGCACGGCACGCGGCAGCAGCAAAGCGGCGAACCACGCTGCCATCTCCGCGGCGAACAGCACCGCGTACAGAGCGAAGCGTTCGGGATGGGTACGATGCTCGAAGATCCAAGCGAGGCCGAAGCTGAGCAACAGCCCGGCTATGGCGTAGGGAAGCCGCGCCAGCGTCAGCCGGGCGGTCTCATCCACATACTTCTCGTCGATCCCGGTTGCGACCTGGGCCGACTCGGCGCCGGCGCCGGAGTCGTTGTGCATGGCCGTCTATCAACAAAATCTCAGGAGGGGGCAAGAGGGAGGTCGAACCTGCGCCGCATTCGACGCCAGCGGAACGCTGCCCTCTTTGGGAAAGGGGCGCACACCTGAATGGCGCCAGTTGCTCCGCCGGGTGCTTTCCGTGAGTATGCCGCGCAGGAGGATCCCATCGATGTCCGATCGCCCGTCGTCTGCTCGTCCGTTCGACCTGTTTGCACCCACGGAGGAGCACCGGCTGCTCGCCGACACCTTGCGCAGCTTCGTCACCGAAGAGGTCGAGCCGCAGGCGGCGAGCTTCGATCGCGACGAGCGCTTCAACCTCGATCTCTTCCGCCGTGCCGGCGATCTCGGTCTGCTCGGCATCACCGTGTCCGGCGAAGACGGCGGCGCCGGCCTCGATGCCGTCGCTGCGGTGATGGTGCATGAAGCGCTGTCGACCTCCGATCCGGGCTTCGCCCTGGCTTATCTGGCGCACTCGATGTTGTTCGTGAACAACTTCGCTCACAACGCGACCCCGGCGCAGCGCGCCCGAGTCCTGCCCAAGGTGATCTCCGGCGAGTGGATCGGTGGGATGTGCATGACCGAGCCCGAGGCAGGCACCGACGTGCTCGGTATGCGTAGCGAGGCGGTGCGCGACGGAGATCACTACGTGCTCAACGGTCGCAAGATGTTCATCACCAACGGCGCGCTCGACGAACGCACCCTCGGCGATATTTTTCTCGTCTACGCCAAGACCCGCGGCAAGATCTCGACCTTCTTGGTCGAAAAAGGGATGCCCGGCTTCAGCCTCGGCCAGAAGCTGCACGGCAAGCTCGGTATGCGTGCGTCGATGACCGCCGAGCTGGTTTTCGACAACTGCGTCGTGCCGGCGACCAATCTGATCGGCAACGAGGGCGAGAGCGCCAAGCACATGATGCGCAACCTCGAAATCGAGCGGGTCACCTTGGCAGCGATGTCGCTCGGCATCGCCATGCGTTGCGTCGAGGTGATGGTGCGCTACTCCGGCGAACGCAAAGCGTTCGGCGTGGCGATCGCCGAGCACGGTCAGATCCAGCGCTACATCGCCGAGTCCTATGCCGAATTCAAAGCGGCGCGCTGCTACGTCTACGACGTCGCCCGCCGGCTCGATCTCCATTCCTTCGGCAACCGGGTCGACGCCGACGGCGCCAAGCTCTTCGCCGCCCGGATCGCCAAGGAAATCGCCGATCGAGCCATCCAGGTGCTCGGCGGATACGGCTACATGAGCGAATACGTCGTCGAGCGGCTTTGGCGCGATGCCAAGTTGCTCGAGATCGGCGGCGGCACCATCGAGGCGCACCAGAAGAACATCACCAAGGATCTCCTCCGCACCCCGGAGCTGATCCGCAATTGACGGAGCTCCGCGCTCCGCTGTCCCGATGATCGTGCTCGTGCGCGTGCGCGTGATCGTGCTCGTCCTCGTTGCCGTCCTCGTTCTCGTCCTCGGACAAGTGGCGGCACCGCTGGCGGCCACGGAGCCAGCCCGGCGCTTCTTCTTCAGCGGCGACGGCGCGCTGTCCTTCCGTCACGCCCACTTCGATACCGATATCGGCATCCGCTTCCGCCGCGCTGACGGCTCGTACGACGCCGAAGCCCTGGCGCGGCTCCGTCACTTCTTCCGCTCGCGTGGGGACGGCCGTGAAGGTCCGCTGTCGCTGCGCCTGGTCGAGCTGATCGACTACCTCGAGCAGCGCTTGCAGCCGAAGCGGATGATCTTGGTCTCGGCCTATCGCAGCCCCGAGTTCAATGACAACCTGCGCTCTGCCGGGGCGATGGCGGCCCGCGCTTCGCTGCACACGCAAGGCATGGCGGCGGATGTGATGTTCGAAGGCGTCAGGCTGCGCGAGGCCTGGAACCGCATGAGAAAGCTCCGCATCGGCGGGCTCGGTCTGTATGAAAAAGACCACATGATCCATATCGACAGTGGTCCGCCGCGCTTCTGGGAGGCGAGCACCTCGAAGGTCGGCGAGAATATCTCCGGTGGCAACGCGCGGCTGTTCGGACGAACGGAATTCGATCGCTACGACGATCTCGCCGGCGCAACCGTGACCATTCATGGGGTGACCAAGCTGCCTCTGGCAATCGCTGCGGAAGCGAGCGCCGGCATGGGCGGGGTTGTCATGCTCGCGCCGCAGGCGGGAGTCGCCGACGGGGAGGATGGCTGCCTGGTTTTGCGCGAGCCGGCGGAGGTCTATGCGCTGCGCGTGGTGCGCGCGGCCGTGCCGGCGGGACGGATGGCGTTGGCGCTGACTACCTGTGAGCCGCGGTTGGAGAGGACGGCGGCGACGTTTGCCTCGAACGAGGTCGAGGTGCTTGGCTCGCGGCGGTTGCCCCCTCCCTAGCCCGCCCCCGTTCGCAAAGCCGCCAAGCCTGCCGAGCTACCCACCGGCGGCGTACCTGGGCATACTGCCCGAATGGGAGCGATCGTTACTTTGCTGAGCGACTTTGGCGATGCCGATGGCTTTGTCGGCATCATGAAGGGCGTCGTTCTGTCGATCGCTCCCGAAGCTGCCATCGTCGATATCACCCATGCGGTGCCGCCGCAGCAGATTCTCCCTGGCGCGCTGCTGCTGCGTAGCGCGGTGCCTTACTTCCCGGCGCGGAGCATTCATCTAGCCGTTGTCGACCCCGGTGTCGGCAGCGATCGACAGGCACTCGCCATTCGCACCGAGCAGGGCATCTTGGTCGGGCCGGACAATGGTCTGCTCTCGCTTGCCGCCGAAGCCGGCGGCGTCGTCGAGATCGTCGCGCTGGAGAATCCTACCTATGTCGCGCCCAAGCGTTCGCAGACCTTCCACGGTCGCGACGTCTTTGCTCCGGCCGTGGCCCATCTGGCCGCCGGGGTGCCGCTGGCGGAGCTCGGTCCGTCGCGGTCGGGTTTCGTGCGTCTGGTGCTGCCACAGCCACACGAGCAGGCGGACGCGATCACCGGCGAAGTGATCTACATCGACCACTTCGGCAATTTGCTGACCAATATCAGCGCGGAGAAACTCGCTGGCTTCCGCGAGCAGATCGATTCGGTTAGCATCGCCGGTGTGTCAGTGAACGGCCCGATGGCCGCCTATGCCGCGGTCGCCGAAGGAGCTTTGTTGGCGATCGTCAACAGTTGGGACGTGCTCGAGATCGCAGTTCGCAATGGCAGCGCCGCCGCCTGCCTCGGTGTGTCGATCGGAGCCCCGGTGCAAGTCCGGCGGAGATCGAAGCATGAATGAGCTGCGCTCGTATGAATTGCCGCAGGCGGTGCGACCGCCGCGACCGTGGGTGCCGGAGCCCGAGCCCGCGCCGGCCAAGCCGAAGTTAGCGGTACACATCCTGCTGTTTCTAGCGACGTTCGCGACCACGACGATCGCCGGTGCCGGGCCGGATGTATTCTCCGACTGGCGCCATCTCGTCGCCGGCCTACCGTTCTCGGTGACTTTGCTCGGCATCCTGTTCGTCCACGAGATGGGACACTACACCGTCGCTCGCCTGCACGGTGTCGATGCTTCCTTGCCGTATTTCATCCCGGCGCCGCCGCTGCTCGGCATCGGCACCTTCGGCGCATTCATCCGGATGAGCTCGCCGACGCCGAATCGACGAGCGTTGTTCGATGTCGGCGCGGCGGGCCCATGGGCTGGTCTGATCGCGGCGATTCCTGCACTGCTGATCGGGCTGAGCTGGTCCGAGGTCCGACCGACCGGTTTGATCGAGGGCGGTCTCAATCTCGGTGAGCCGCTGCTGTTCACCTTTCTCAGCGACATCGTGCTCGGCGACGTCAGCGACGAGATGACCGTCGTGCTGCATCCTGTCGCGCTCGCGGGTTGGTTCGGTCTGCTGGTTACCTTTTTCAACCTGCTGCCGATCGGTCAACTCGACGGCGGTCATGTGGTCTACTCGCTGCTCGGTCGCTGGCATCGCTGGGTGGCGCGCGGCTTCCTCGCTTTGATCATCATCATGGGCTTCCAGGGCTGGCCGGGATGGTTCGTCTGGGTCGGGCTGCTGGCGATCATCGGGCTCGATCACCCTCCGACTCTCGATCCATGGATCGGGCTCGACCGCGGCCGCAAGCTCGCGGTATTCGCGACGGCGATCATGTTCGTGCTGACTTTCATGCCGGAGCCGTTCTCGCAGGTGGAGCCACCGCCGGCATTCGAAGGAACGCGCACGCCGGTCGCTTGGCGCGCCGGCGAGCCGCCGCTGCCGGCGCCGGGGCCACGATTTGTATTCGCCTGGTGATTGCGTCACATCAGGCCGATGTCGCAACGTCCGAGTTGGGATCAGTATTTCATGACCATCACCCGGCAGGTCGCCGAGCGCTCGACCTGCCTGCGCGCCAAGGTCGGCGCAGTGATCGTGCGCGACAAGAACATTCTGGCGACGGGCTACAACGGCGCCCCGGCGGGACTGCCGCACTGCCTCGATGCCGGCTGCCTGGTCTACAAGTCGGTGACGCCGGCTGGCGATGTCGAGGAGAACTGCTTTCGCTGTATCCACGCCGAGATCAATGCGATTGCCCAGGCAGCCAAGAACGGCGCGCCGATCCGCGACGCCTCGATCTATATCACCCACACCCCGTGCATCCATTGCTACAAGGTGCTGATCAATACCGGCATCGTCCGTATCTGCTACGAGAAAGAGTACAAGCTCCACACCATCGAAGAACTGACGCAGTACGCCCCCCAGGTCGCCCTCGAACGGGTGACTCCGCCGTAGCTGCGCTCTGGCGCGAGGACAGGCCGACTATCGACGGCGGTATTGGGTGTCGCGCACCATTGCCTGCGGATCGGTTGCCCAGCTGCCGTGCCACTTGGCGATCTGGAGATCGGCGGGGCAGAGACCCTGCTCGGTCAGCTGGGCGAGGGGCTCGAGGTACTTGCTCTCGTCGCGGCCGTCGTCATCGAGCACCGCGGCGCGCTCGAGGCCGGTGCGAGCGATGGCGAGCAGCTCGACGGCGTAGTCGCGCATCGAGATGCCGCGCACCCGCGGCTTGAGCGCTTCGCGATGGGAGTCGTGGTAGGCCTGCATGCGCTCGTCCCAGGTCCACGCCTTGACGAGATCCCACGCCGCGGCAAGGCAATCATCGGCGTAGAAGATCCCTTTGATGATCGCCGGTGCCGCGAGCATCAGCTCCGGTGGCTGACTGTCGATGGAACGCGCTTCGATGTAGCGCTTGATGCGAAACTCGGGGAACAGCGTGGTCAGATGCGCGTTCCAGTCGTCCATCGTGGCGCGGTGGCCCTGGTGGCCGTGCTGCCAGAACTGACGGAAGGTCATCGCGGTCATGTTGAACCACTGTCCGTCGCGGACGATGAAATACATCGGCACGTCGAGGGCATAGTTGGCGTAGTCGCTGAAATCGCAAAGCTCGCCGAAGACGAACGGCAACAGGCCGCTGCGGTGGTTATCGGTGTCGGTCCAGATATGGCCGCGCAAGCTGGCGTAGCCGTTGAGCTCGCCGTCGGTGATCGGCGAGTTGGCGAACATCGCGGTCAGTAGCGAGGCGATGCCCATACCGGTGCGCAACTTGCGCATCGCATCGGGCTCGCTGCCGAAGTCGATGTTCACCTGTACCGTCGCGGTTTGCTTCATCATGCGCTGGCCGAGCGTGCCGACCTGCTCCATGTACGGGCCCATGATGCGGTAGCGCTTCTTCGGCACCCACTCGATCCGCTCGAGCCGACTGATCGGCTGGATACCAAGGCCGAGGAAGACGATGCCGAGCGGCTCGGCGACGGTGACGATCTGCTCGACGTGCTCCTCGAATTCGCGGCGCGCCTGATGAACGTTCTCGAAAGGCTCGCCACTGAGCTCGAACTGACCGCCGGGCTCGAGGGTGATCGAGCCGTGGTCTTGGAGAGCGACGATGCGGCCGTCCTCGACGATCGGCTGCCATCGATAGCGGTCGGCCATGCGCCGCAAAATTTCCTCGATGCCGCCGGTAAAGGGCGCCGCCAGCCCGCTGTCGCGCAGCACCGCCACCTTCTCGTACTCAGTGCCGACGCGCCATTCGCCACGCGGGCGGCAAGCGGTCTCGAAGTACGCGATCAGTTGATCGTAGTGCTCGATCGGAATCGGGGCGGCGCTGCCGGCGAGATATTGCGACATGACGAAGCGGGCACCATATCGCTGCGATCGAAGCTACCGCAAGCCGCGAGCTGCGCCCCCTTTCCCAAAGGGGCAGCGGTTCGCGCCTCCTACCAACGAACCGTAGAACAGTTCCCGCACTAAGGCCCGTTCGGCCTGAGAAGGCGCGAAGCGCCGTCTCGGAGGCGCAGATCGACCTGGGCTTCGAGACGCCCCTTCGGGGCTCCTCAGCCCGAACGGTTCGTTGGCTCATTTCACCAGTGTCGGCGCTGGTGAGGCTCTCAGCCCGAACGGTGCGCTAGCGCTGGGATTTGAACGTACTCCTAAGCGCAGCCGCTCAGAGCCGTCTCGACGGCGCGCAGAATCTCATCGACGGTGACTCGGCGATCGCCGTCGAGATCCCCTGCCGTGCAAAGCTCCAGTGGGGCGCCACCGAGAGCTACGCTGACCAGGCTGAGAATTTCATTGACGGTGACCCTGCCATCGGCATCGCAGTCGCCACCGCAAGCAACCGGCGTGGCAGTCGGCGATGGAGTCGCCGGAGCGATCGCCGTGGTCGGTGAGTGGCTCGCTTCCGGCGTGTTCGTTGCTGCGATTGTTTGCGTCGCGGTCGGGCTCGGCTGTGGCGACGCAATCGAAGTCGGCGACGGCGTATCGGTCGCAGTCACGGTCGTCGTCGCACTAGGAGAAGGCGATGGCGATGCGGTCGGGACGAGTGTCGCCGTCGCGGTCATTGTCCCGGTCGCGGTCGCGGTGATGGTTGCTGTCGAAGTTCCGGAGGCGGTGGCCGTGGCGGTGGGCGTGGTGGTCTCGGTAGGGGAGGGCGTTGCGGTGTTGGTCACGCTGGCGGTCGCCGCGACCGTCGGCGTCGGACTTGGCTCGGCCGATGGCGATGGTGAAGGCGAGAGTGTCACGGTAGCGCTGGGGCTTGGCGACCAGGTCCGCGTGCTCGACGGCGTCCGGCTGGCGCTAGCCGTGGCAGTTGCCGTCGGCGTCCGGGTTGCGGTCACGCTCGGCGTCCAGGTGCGAGTGATGGTGGGGCTCGGCGTCGCCGTCGGCGACGGGCTGGGCGTCGCCGCTGGGGTCAGTGGCGCGCGCACGGTCAATTCGAGCACCTTGGTGTGGCTGTTGCCGGCGCTGTCGGTCACCTGCACGAGAAAGAAGGAATGACCGGTGGCGAGCGGTACGCCGCTGATGGTCCCGCCGGCCTCGAGCACCAACCCGGAAAAGCCGCCGCGATCCGGATCGACCGACCAACGGAATCCACCGGTGCCTCCGGTCGCTGCGAGGGCGACGACGAAGGGAAAGCCGAGAACCCCTTCCGGCAACGGGCTCGGATTGAGAATCGCCGGCGGAATCTGCTCCGGATAAACGAAGCGGGCACCGTCCTGGTCGTCACTCGCCAGCGCGGCGCAACGTCCGTCGAAGTGGGCGCGGAAGTACATGGTCGCGGCCTTGCGAGTGGGATCGCTCTCGTCGTCGCGTTCGGAAGAGTGATCGAAGCCGAGGATGTGACCGATTTCGTGCGTGGCAATCTCGGCGAAATTGCACGGGGTCCAAATCTCACAACCCTCCCAGCCGTTGGCGAAGGTCAACAGACCGCGCCGCGCGCGCGCGAACTGGCGATCGTTGAAGAGCTTTTTCTCGAAGGTCGAGGTGCAGCTGCCGGCGAGGGCGAGCACGCCATGGCAGTCGACCGGATCGGGAATGTCGCCGCCGGGGTCGTCGAAACGAATCAGGCTGTCGCCGATGCACGGCGCAGCGAGGTCGCCGGTCGGCCCGGCGTTGATCATCTCGATGCGCGTTCCGGGTACCGCATTCCAAGCGGCCAGCGCATCTTCGATCGCAGCGGTCGTCGCCTCGACACCGAGTCCGGTCGCGCCGCGGTGGTCGATCAGGAATTGCAGCGGCAGGCCTTCGTCGAACTCGAAATAGCGACTCGAGCCGAGCAGGCGAAAAGCGGAGAGATCCTCGGGATCCCGATCGTTCCAAGCGACGATCGGCGGGATCTCTGCGATGCCGGGAGCGATGCGCTCGATCATCTCCGAGAGGGGCAGGGCGTCGATGCGCGCCTCGCCGGGCCGCTCGACGACGATGCCGTTGCCGAAGTCGCGGGCGGCATAGATCTCGCCGCCGCGCTCGACGATGCGCCACTTTCCCAAGGTGAGATGATGGGTGCGCCAGCTGCCGTCGGCTCGGCGCGCGAGGAAGACCAATACCGGCTCGTCGAGCTGATACTGCGGCGCGCCATCGAAGCGGTCGTACAGTCCGAGCCCGCTGCCACCGTTCTCGCGCAGCAGCAGACGCGGAGTGTCGATCTCTCCCCGCAATCTCGCCACTACATCGAGGTGCACCACCGTGCTCAGCGTACCGTTGGCGCCGCTGGCGCTTTCGATGGCGGCGACGGTGGCGAGGATGACGGCGTCGGAGCTGTCGGTCAGTTGTTCGATCGTCGGCGGGAGGAAGACGGTGGCGGCAGCGGGGAGAACGGACCAGCAGAGCAGCAACAGGACCGCCAGGGGGCTGGCGTGCTGGCGCGATTGCGGCGACAATCGCCGGCGAAACAGCCTGGGGCGGACCGGCCAATGCCGGCCTGCCGCCGCGTATCCCCACGGTGACCAAGGCACGCGGCCTTGTTAGCACCTTTGGGGTTTGTATCCGAGGCGCGATTCGCT
>DASPMH010000570.1:0-3038 GCA_035627175.1 Terriglobales bacterium
TCAGCACCGCGCCAAGGTTGGCGTAGCCGAGACCGAGCTCGCGGAAGGCCCGGGCATTCTGGGTGATTTCCGCGGTCGGATAGCTCGAGTTGTCGACGATGATATCCTGCGCGGTGATCAGCACCGACACCGCATGCTGGAACGCTTCGGTGTCGAAATCGCCGTTCTCGCTGATGAACTTCATCAAGTTGAGCGAGGCGAGATTACATGCCGAGTTGTCGAGATGCATGTACTCGGAGCAGGGATTGGAGGCGTTGATACGGCCGGTGTTGGGGCAAGTGTGCCAGCGGTTGATGGTGGTATCGAACTGCATCCCCGGATCGCCGCAGACGTGAGTGGCCTCGGCGATCATGCGCAGCACTTCGCGCGCCTTGTAGGTCGCCGCGACCTTACCGTCGAGCACGTAGCGGGTCTGCCACAGACCGTCGGCCTCGACCGCTTGCATGAATTCGTCGGTGACGCGCACTGAGTTGTTGGCATTCTGGAAGGCGATCGAGCTGTAGGCGAGGCCGTCGAGCGAGCCGTCGTAGCCGTTGTCGATCAGGATCCACGCCTTCTTCTCTTCCTCTTCCTTGCACTTGATGAAGTCGATGACATCGGGGTGGTCGACGTTGAGCACGACCATCTTAGCGGCGCGGCGGGTCTTGCCGCCCGATTTGATCACACCGGCAGAGGCATCGGCGGCCTTCATGAAGGAGACCGGACCGGAAGCGGTGCCGCCGCCGGCGAGCTTCTCCTTCGACGAGCGAATGCGCGAGAGGTTTACTCCCGAGCCGGAGCCGCCTTTGAAGATGATGCCTTCGTTGCGGTACCAGCCGAGGATCGAATCGATGGTATCGTCGACCGCCAGGATGAAGCAGGCCGAGCATTGCGGCTGCGGCTCGATGCCGACGTTGAACCAGACCGGGCTGTTGAAGCAGGCCTTCTGCTCGACCAGCAGATGGGTGAGCTCGGCGGCAAAGGTATCGGCGTCGGCGGGCGCGGCGAAGTAGCGCTGCCGCTCGCCCCATCCCCGGATGGTGCGCACGACGCGACCGATCAGCTGCTTGACGCTGTGCTCGCGCTCGCTGCTGTTGAGCGCGCCGCGGAAGTACTTCGAGACGACCACGCTGGTCGCCAGCTGCGACCATTGCTTGGGGATTTCGACGCCGTGTTGCTCGAAGACGACGTCGCCCTTCTCGCCGCTGATCACCGCGCTGCGCGATTCCCACTCGACCGCCTCGAAGGGATCGATCTCCGGTCGAGTGAAGTACCGCGAGATGGTCAGTCCCCGAGGGCTGCTGGCGACCGTCGCCGCGCCCCGCTCCGCCTTTTCCGTCGCGTCTTTTCGCCGTGCCGCCGCCGGTTCACTCATTGGCTGTCTCCCACGATGTTGTGGGGTCCGTCTGTGTCGACCCCAAGATGTAGTGCGCTTCTAGCCAAGCACTTTCTCGCTGTCAACAAATTTTTTTGGGTTGATCACGACCTTTTCTCGCTTTGCCGCAGCGCCGCCGCTAATGGTCTTCGCATGAGGCGAAAGAGCGAACCGCAAGCTGTCGTCGGGCCGCTGGCGGGGGTGCTGCGCGGGCTCGATCGCGATGGTGCGTTCGGGCTGTTCGATGTCTGGCGGGTGTGGAACGCGAGCGTCGGCGAGAGCATCGCCAAGCGAGCCCAGCCGCGCAACTTCCGCAATCGCGTCGTCATCGTCACCGTCGATTCGTCGACCTGGATGCAAGAGCTGCAGTCGATGAAGGAGCGCTTGCGCCGCGAGCTCAATCAACGTCTCGGTGCCGAGGCGATCGCCGATATTGTCTTCGTTGCCGGCACCATCGAAGTGGCATCGCCGCCACCGCCGCCTGTGCGGTCCGCTGCCGAACGTGCGCTCGGCGACAGCAGCGACCTACCGGTTCCGCCGATCGAAGACGACGAGGTGGCGGCGGCCTTCGATCGACTGCTGCGGGCGCGCTCGCGCCGCGCGGCGGCGGTGCGCGACGGCCGGCGGCGACCGTCGAAAAACTAGAGCGCCGCGGCGCTCGCGGCGGACGGCTGTAGTAGTGCGCTGAGCGCGGCCGCCAGCTGCGGCCCTTTGCCCTCGTCCTCGTGCTTGAAGTAGACGAACGCTTCCTGCCAGCTCGGCAGAGTCTCGGCGAGGCGGTGGGCGAGTACCCGCAACTCCTCGTCGCTGTACTCGCTCTTGCGCAGGCGGAAGTAGCCGAACGGTGCGGTCACCTCGAACGGCGTCGAGTACTCATCGTGCTCACCGATACACAGCGCCACTTCGAAGCGCCGCAAGCACTCGAAGACGTCATCGCTGAACCAGCTCTGATTGCGAAACTCGAAGGCGGGCCGAAACCCCGGCGGCATCTGGTGCAAGAAGTCCTCGAGCCGCGGCACATCTTTCTTCAGAAACGGCGGCAGCTGAAACAACAACGCACCGAGCTTGCCTTTAAGGGCCTTGGCGGTGTCGCAGAAGTTGGCCACCGCATCGGCCGCATCGCGCAAGCGCATTTCGTGGGTGATGCGGCGGGGTGCTTTGAGCGAGAAGCGAAACGACTCGGGCGTCTCTTTGGCCCAACCCTGCAGGATGCGAACCGTCGGCGTGCGGTAGAAGGTGTAGTTCGCCTCGACGCTGTTGAACCGCTCGCCGTAGAACGCGAGCATCTGCTGATCCGGCAGCTCGGCTGGATAGAACGACCCCTTCCATTCGGCATAGCTGTAGCCGGATGTGCCGATCCAGACGGTGCTCATGGGGCTCGCTCTACCATGACGATTCGGAGCAGGACAACTGCGCCTGGCGCCTGCGGGACGGAATCAACCGTAGGTTCTCAGCGTCTCCCAACCAGCACGCAACGGGTGTTGTGCCAGCAGGTTAAACTCCAGCATTGGCCCGACGATGCAGCGGTTGCAGGGAGTGACACGGGCAGCAGCCTCTTTCCAATCGTCGCCGAGCAGGTCGATCGCGGTGGTCTTTCCCTTCGTATAGGCACAGGGCCAGCTGCGTCCTTGAGGATCGATGTAGAGATAGGTCCGCCCTGCTGGACATCGGCCGTCAGCGGCAG
>DASPMH010000571.1:0-6009 GCA_035627175.1 Terriglobales bacterium
CGGCTCGGTTCCTATCCACTGTACGTCCGCGCTCTGGCGCAGGTGAAGCTGGCCGCCGCACGGGCGAATCGCGATGCCGGAGCTCTACCACCGGCGGCGACGAGAGCGATCGAGTCGGCCGCCGCAGCGCTGATCGCCGGAGAGCATCTCGATCAGTTTCCCGTCGATGTTCTCGGTGGCGGCGGGTCGATCGCGATCAACGTCAATGTCAACGAGGTGATCGCCGCGCTCGCCAACTCGGAAGGTAGCCGGCGAGGTCGGGCCGCGAGAATCGAGCCGCAGGACGTCAATGCTTCGCAGTCGACGGCGGACGTCTGCCATACCGCCGCTCGCCTGGCGATCGCCAGCGCCGGCACGGCACTGCTGGCGGCCGTCGACGGCTGCGTCGCCGCAATACGGCAGCTCGACGCGCGTTTCGGTGCGGTGTTGACGCTGGCGCGTACCTGCCTGCGCGACGCCATGCCGGTGACCTACACGGTGCTGCTAAGCGGCTACATCGAGGTGCTGGAGCGCCGCCGCCGCGAGCTGGCGCGGCAAATTGCGGGGCTCAGTACCGTCACGCTCGGCGGTACAGTGATCGGTACCGGCGCGGGCGCGCCGGCCGCGTATCGCCGGCGGGTGGTGCCCGAGCTGGCAAAGATCACCGGCCTCGAGCTGTGCCGCCATCGCCATCCGGCCGACGCTCTGCAGCACAGCGACGATCTCGCCGCCGTCTCCGCCGAGGTTGCCAGCCTCGCGCAAGCGGGATCGAAGATTGCCGCCGATCTGCGCCTGCTTGCTTCCGGTCCGAGCGGTGGTTTCGCCGAAGTCATCCTGCCGCACGTGCAGCAGGGCTCGAGTTTTTTCGCCGGCAAGTCGAACCCGGTAGTGCCCGAGACGATGATCCAATGCGCCTTCCAGGTGCTCGCCTGCAACCACGCCGTGCAGCTGGCGGCAGGCGCGGCGGAGCTACAGCTGAACGTCTACGACGGCGCCGCCGCCATCAACGTCATGGACGCCATCGCGATGTTGACCAGCGCGCTACAGCACCTCGACCAACAATGCCTCCAGGCCCTCGAAGTCGACGAACAGCGCTGCCAACAACTAGCCGCCACCGCAAAACACCGCTGAGCGATGCCCCCAGGTGTGCGCCCCCTTTCCCAAAGGGCTGAGGCTTTCGCCGGCGAAAGCCTCAGCGCCGAAGAGAGCCTCAACCTCCCCCTGAACCTCCCCCTAGCCCCCTCCTCAGAAAGGAGGGGGGATTTGCCCTGCACCTTACAGCGCGAGCCAGATCGATTTCAGCTTGGTGTACTCGGCGAGGCTTGCGCCGGCCATTTCCTTGCCCCAGCCGCTCTGCTTGAAGCCGCCGAACGGGCTGGCGAAGTCGTAACAGCCGTAGCGATTGACGAAGACCATGCCGGCGTCGAGTTGCGCCGCGACGCGATGGGCGCGACTGACGTCGCGGGTCCATAGACCGGCAGCCAGGCCGTAGTCGTTGTCATTGGCGAGCCGCACCGCCTCGGCCTCGCTGTCGAACGGCATCACCACCAGCACCGGTCCGAAGATCTCCTCGCGCACGATCCGCATGCCAGGCTCGACCTGCTCGAAGATCGTCGGTCGGATGAACAGCCCACCTTCGCCGGCGAGCGCATCGCGCTCGCCACCGGCGCGCAGGTGCGCCCCTTCGCTCCGGCCGCTCTCGATGTAGCCGAGGATGCGCTCGAAGTGTGGCCGGTTGCATTGCGCCCCCTGCTCGCTGCGCTCATCGAACGGGTCGCCGCAGACGACCGCGTCCGCCTTGCGCGCCAAACGTCGAACCACCTCATCGTATATGCCTCGCTGCAGCAGGAAGCGGGTCGGCTCGGAACACTTCTCGCCCTTCTGGCTGAACATTGCCTGGAAGGATCGCTCGACGGCGAAGTCCAAGTCGGGGACGTCATCGAAGACGATGTTGGCCGACTTGCCGCCGAGCTCGAGATTGACCCGCTTGAGGTTGGAATCGGCGACGCCGTGCAACACTTGCCGGCCGATGCCGGTGCTGCCGGTGAACGAGATCTTGGCGACTCCCGGATGACGCGCCAGTGCTTCACCGACCTCGGCGCCGCCGAGCACGACATTGACCACACCGGGTGGCAGGTCAGCCTGGTCTTGCACCAACTCGAGGAAGCGCAGCAGCGACAGCGGTGTGAACGGCGAGGGCTTGAGCACTGCGGTGTTGCCCATCGCCAGTGCCGGCGCGAGCTTCCAAGCGGCGAGCAGCAGCGGGAAGTTCCACGGCGCGATCAGCGCACAGACGCCGAGTGGCTCGTGCACGGTGTAGTTGAGGAAGCCTCGTTCGACTGGACAGGTCTCGCCGGAGAGTTTGTCGATCCAGCCGGCGTAGTAATCGAAGACGTCGGCAGTATCGGGCATGTCGTCGTCGTAGGCCTCGCGGTACAGCTTGCCGTTCTCGAGCGCGATCAAGGTTGCCAGCTCGGCACGGTGCTGGCGGGCGACCGCGCCGATTTGCACCAGCCGGCGCTGGCGCTCGCGCCGCGACATAGTCGACCACGGGCCGTCGAACGCACGCTGCGCCGCGGCGACGGCGAGATCGACGTCGCTAGGCACCGCGCCGGCCATCTGCGCCAGAGTTTCCCCGGTAGCAGGATTGAAGACGGTCTCGCCGCTGGCGCCGCCGGCCTCGCACCAGCTGCCGTCAATCAACAGTCGCCGTGGCTTGCGCAACCACGAGCGTGCCCAATCCAATCGTGCAGCTTCCATCCGCGCTCCATAGCAACGACCAGCCCGCCTGTCGCGAAGGGACGGGATTTGGGGACCAAGAGAGAATGGGGGATCAGAGGGGGGTCGAAAACTGCGAATCGCCGCAAGAGTGAGCCTTGGCCGCCGCGCTCGCCGAGCGCAGCTATATTCGGCCGCGGACTGCCACTCAGTTGCCGACCTGGGTGGTGCCGGGCATGATGGCTGCTTGCCAGATGCTTGCAGGGAGAATGACCATCGTGACTCGCACTCGTTCGCTACGTGAATTGCTCGCGGCGCTCTTCGTTCTAGCAGCCGTCGTTGCCGGCAGCGGTTGCGGTGACGATGATCTCACTATCGTCGGCACCGTACCCACCCGGCCGCCGGCGACCACGCCGACGCCGGATTGTGAGCCTCCGGGCGAGGATTGCGACACCAACAGCGATTGTTGCAGTGGCTCGTGCATTCTCCCCGACGGAGTCAACTTCGTGTGTCAGTGAAGCCGTTTTCCCAGGCGTGTGAGAACAACAAGCTGCCGATTCTCGCTGTCCTGCGGCGGCACTTTGCGAAGGTCGATGATGTGCTCGAGATCGGCAGTGGTACCGGCCAGCACGCGGTGTTTTTCGCAGCGCAGCTGCCGCACCTCGTCTGGCACACCTCCGACCTGGTCGAGAACCACGCCGGTATCGCCGCCTGGATCGAAGAAAGCGGGGCTGGCAACGTTCGCCGCCCGCTCGCACTCGACGTCACCGTTCGGCCCTGGCCAATCGAAACGGCGGGTGCAGTCTTCTCTGCCAACACCGCTCACATCATGAGCTGGCCGGCGGTCGAGGCGATGGTTGCCGGCGCCGGTGCGGTTCTGACAGCGGGCGGCGTGCTCTGCTTGTACGGACCGTTCAACTACGGCGGCAACTACACCAGCGACAGCAACGCCAGCTTCGATCGCTTCCTGCGGCAACGCGACCCGGACAGCGGCATCCGCGACTTCGAGCAGGTGGATGCATGCGCCCGCGCCGCCGGGCTCGAGCTGATCGAAGACAACGCGATGCCGGCAAACAACCGCACGCTGGTGTGGCGCAAGTAGCGCGACTCGCGACCACAGCTGAGCGTGTGCGCCCCCTTTCCCAAAGGTGGCAGCGCCGCAGGCGCGGGGATTGAAGGCGCTGAGAGTCTCGCGCCGGAGCTGTGCGGGCGGTAGCCAGTGCTACGCGCGTGTTAGACCTACCGCGTAACCAAGCGAGCTACGGACGCATCGACGTCGACAGTGGGGCCTTGTTCGATGGCATCATCGACGGCTGTTCGATGCCCGCGGCGCGCTGCAATCTGCACCGATTGAATCATCGCAAGATCGAGTGGGCTCGGAGAGCGCACGCTTGTATCTACAGCGCCAACTTCTTTGAGGGCGCAGCGAAGGGCTTAGCGCAGCGTTAGATGCCGACGAAAGTGGCGATCTCCTCGAGCGGAGCACGCGCGGTGCGCAGCGTGTTGATCGGGTGGGACTCGTCGAGGTAGCCGATGCTCATGCCGCAGAACAGCATCAGCTCGCTCGGAATGCCGAGGAACTCGCCGAGTGTCTTCGGCCACACCGACCAGGCCTCCTGCGGGCAGGTGTGCAGGCCGCGCTCGCGGGCGAGCAGCATGATCGATTGGAGGAACATGCCCAGGTCGGCCCATTGGCCCTGCTGCATGTCGCGGTCGATGGCGAAGAACATCGCCACCGGCGCACCGAAGAAGTCGTAGTTGCGGGCGAACTGTTGCAGTCGCCCCGGGCGATCCTCGCGGTGGATGCGGATGGTGGCGTAGAGGTCCTCGCCGCACTGGAACCGCCGCGAGCGGTAGGGCTCCTTCAGGCTGGGCGGATAGATCTGGTACTCGCCGCCCTCGCCGAGCGGCGTTGCGGCGAGCCGCTCCTTCATCAGGGCACGGAAGCGGCTCATCGCCTCGCCGCCGAGAATCCACACCCGCCAAGGTTGCAGATTGCCGCCCGAGGGCGAGCGCCGGGCGATGTCGAGGATCTCGCGCAGCTGTTCGCCGGACACCGGCGTGTCGAGAAAGGCGCGAGCGCTGAAGCGCGACAGGATGGCATCGGTGACGGTCATCACTTCTCCAGCCACGGGTGATGCCACGACACCAGGCCAACCGCTACAGCCCGAAGCTGTGGCCTTTGGCAAAGGGGGCGCACACTCTCTTGGGAAAAGGGGCGCACTGCTTGGCACGCGTGAGGACGGCGGTTCTGATATGGACCGCTCCAGGCATGGGCGAGCAGGAATTTTACGACCGGTTCTACGACGCCGAGGCGGAGCGGATCTTCGGGTCGCCGCTCTACCTGCGGCTGCTCGCGCGTCACGTCCAGTTTCTGACCCGCGTCACCTGCGGGGCAGCGGCGCGGCGGGTGTTGAGCCTCGGCTGCGGCGACGGTCGCCGTGAATTGATGATGGCGGATCGGGTGCAAAATATGGTTGGGCTCGATCTATCGCCGATTGCGATCGATTCGGCGCAACGGGCGGCGCGACGCCGAGGAATCGCCAACATCGACTTCCGCGCCGGCGATGCCACTTGCTTGCCGGCAGATCTCGGCAGCTTCAGCGCCATCTGGTGCCCGGGGGTGTTGCATCACCTAAACCAGGCGGCAATCGCCGGCGCGATTGCCGGAGCGGTGGCGTTGCTCGAGCCCGGTGGAGTGTTCGTCTCGATCGATCCGAACGCGCGCCGATTCGTCAATCACCTGCGCTTCGTCTTCCGTGAGCGCTACCGCCGCTATCACAGCGAAGGTGAGCGCGAGCTCGACCCGCGGAAGGTGCGCAGCCATTTGCTCGCTGCCGGGCTGGTGTCGGTCGAGCTGCATTACCTCGACTGGTTCATCTCGCCGCTCGCCTGGGCGCTACCGCGAGCGACGGCGCCAGTCGCGACGTGGCTCGATCGAGCCGACAGGCTGTTGTTGAGTAGGCCCTCGATCGCTACCTACGCCAGCGGATTTGCCGTCGTCGGCCGCAAGCCGTAGCGCTGTCCGCCCCCTTTCCCAAAGGGCTGAGGCTTTCGCCGGCGAAAGCCTCAGCGCCGCAGGCGCGGGGGATTTTTTCTTCGCGACTGCAATCTACCGACGCCAGCCCAATGCTGCTAATCAGCTTCGTCCATGTCGTCGCTGTTCGATGCCGTTCGCGAGGTCTGCTCCCCTGAAATGTGGTCGCGCGGGATTCGCTTCGCCCGCAATGCCAAGGTCGTGGCCAATGTGCTCGAGGACGACGAGATCGCGCTCCGCCTGACCACCGAGAGCGGCATGACCTGCCCTCAGGT
>DASPMH010000572.1:0-4569 GCA_035627175.1 Terriglobales bacterium
AGCAGCGACCGCGGCGTCCGTCGCGCGGGCATCGCAGCGGCGGTGCTGCGCTGCCCGTCGACGTCGAAGTACGCCGCGCGCAAACGTGCCGCGGTCGGCACGTCGCCGTTGGCGCCGCTGCCGCGCCCGAGCGCGGTCGCCATTTCGAGCACGATGCCCGAAAGCTCGCGCTCGCTGCGATCGGTCCACTGCCGAGGTACCGACAGTGCCACCCGCTCGGCGCCGCAACGAATCACCCGAAAGACGTGTTGAACGTCCTCGAGGACCTGGTCGGCAATGCGCGGAATGACGACGTCGCGGCGGTGATCGCCGGCGGCAGACTCGAGCCGCCGGCGCAGCTCGTCCGGCACGATCGGGTCGTCGTGGGGCGTCTTCGGCACCCCACCTTCGGCAAGCCCGAGCAGCCGCACGGCGGCGAATGGAAGACCCGCTGCCTGAGCCGGAGTGCCGAGGAAGATCGCCGGTGAACCGAAGGGCGCCGTAGCGATTGGCTCGCAGGCGATCAGCGATTCCAAGAAATGAATCGCCGAGCGCCCGCGGATCCCGTCGGCGAGCGGGTCGGCGAGCACGGCGGTGAAGCGGATTCGCAGAAGAGCGAGGATCTCTGCCTTCGCGGCACCCAAGCTCAGGTGCTCGGCGCACATCTCGCTGAACGCGCGCCAGATCGCCGGCAGGTCGGCGCCCGCCGCGACCGCCTCTCCCAGCCGCTGTAGTGCCGCGATGGCGGGCAAGATCGGCTCGATCTGCCGCAGCCATTCGCGGGCTCGTTGCGCTTCGATCTGCAGGCGGCGGCGCTCGAGGCGATCGCCGGGATGGCTCGCAAGCAAACTTTCGGCTCGCTCGGCCTGAGCCCGCATCCGGTCGCGCTGCTCCGTCAGCCGAGGCACCCACTCACCGACGCCGCGCGGGTCACGCGGCGTCCCGCCGACGATGCCCGCCTCGTAGACGAGACGGGCGGCACGCGACGGCGACAGGCGGAGGTTGCCGTCGCCGCCCGCACCACCTCGCGCCAGCCCCGGCAGAACGCGGATCACCGCGCTGGCCTCGAGCGATTGAGCCACCGCATGCAGCACCCCCAGCAGGCGCAGCCCGGCGGCCTTGCCAGCGAGCGGCTCGCCGCCGGCGACGTGCAACAGCAACTGCGGGCTCGCCTGCGCATCGCCACCGAGGTCGAGCCGTTCGGCGAGGCGCTGCAAACGGTCGCACAATGGGCCGACGTAGCAGGCGGGTTCCGGCGAAATCAGCGCGATCTGCTCGAGCGGCGTGCGCGCCGCGATCTGCTCGCCGACCCAAGCGACCGCCGCCTCGACCTCGTCTTCGACGCTGGCGTACTGCTCGATCGCGAGCGATCCGTCGGAGCCGGATGAGCGCGGCCGCGCCGGGTCGGTCAGAACCTCGGGCAGCTCGAAGAGGTAGCGGCGGCCGACCTCGATCTCGCGCGGCGATGCAGATAACGGCTCCTCCGCCACCGGCGAGAGCTCGAGCAGCTGCCGCCACCGTTGCGCCTCGCGCCGCAGCGGTCGCGCTTCTTGCAAGATGATGGCGCGGTCCGGCAGCGCTCGCAAAAAGCGCAGCAGCACCGTCGTCGGCGACTCAGCGAGGACCGCGAGCACAGGGCCGTAGCTTGCCGCCAGCGCCGGATGCGTCTCGAGCGCGATTGCGGCATCGCCGAGCAGCTCGGCACAGCTGAAGCGCTCGCGCGCATCGCCGTCGGCTCGCTGCCATACCAAAGCGACATCGTGCAGTCGCGCCGCCGCTTGCGGATCTTCCGCCTCCATCGTTGCCGCCGCCTCGAGCACCGTCTGCGGATGGAGACCGCTCGCCTCGAGATCGGCGATGGTCGCGGCGAAGGAGCTGGCATAGCCAAGACTCGACTGCAGCTGCGCCGCATCGAAGTAACGCAGCTGGCGGTCGAGGGCACGCGATAGAAACAAGCTGTGCAGCCGCAGCCGCCGCTGGCTTTCCCATCCCGAAAGGCGCGCGTCGCCGTCGAAGAGCAGCAGCTCGCGGGCGAGCGCGACCGGTCGCCGCAGCGCGACTCCGGCGAGCAGCTCCGGCGCACGGAGCTCGAGACAGACGTGGCGGCGAATCGCATGGGCGATGCGCTCGCTGCCGGTCAGCACCACCGCCCGCCGCACCCCGGCCGCCGGTAGCCGCCGCAGGCGCTCGGCCACCCAGGCGACGGGCGGCGCGTAGGTGCGGTCGGCGGGGATCATCGCTGGGGGGTTTGGCATGGGGGGCGGGCGTTGTCACGGACGGACACGGACTGGCACGGACCGGCACGGACGTGACACGCGTTATTATTGGCGCTTGTATAATCCTTTGACAAGTTACCAGATTTAGTGATGCCGCGTCAGGAGACCTTGCTGGGGCCGCATGGGGGTTACCGCAGGCTCAAGAGCTTTCAGATTGCTCAGCTCGTGTTCGATGTGACGATGCGGTTCTGCGAGCTGTACGTCGATCGCTTCAGTCGCACCCGCGATCAGATGGTGCAGGCGGCGCGCAGTGGGGTGCAGAACATCGCCGAAGGCAGCCAGGCTTCGGCCACCTCGAAGAAGACCGAGCTGAAGCTCACCGGAGTGGCACGCGCCAGCCTCGAAGAGCTGCGCTGCGACTACGAAGATTTCCTGCGCCAGCGCGGCTTGCCTAAATGGCCGCCAGGCCACCCCACCCTGGTGCGCTTCCGCGCCCGCCGCTGCGCAACGCTGGCCGACGTCCAAGCCTGGGCCCAACAAGAGCGCGCCCGCGCAAAGTCTGTGAAGGTCCGTGTCGGTCCGTGCCCGTCCGTGCCGACCTCGGCAACCCTAGTCGCCAACGCCGCCCTCTCCCTGCTCAACCTCGCCTGCCACCTCCTCGACCGCCAACTCGAGGCCCTCGCCGCGGCCTTCGAGCACAACGGCGGTTTCACCGAGCGCCTCCACCGCATCCGCAGCAAGCGCCGCAAGTAATCGTGTCCGTCCGTGCCAGTCCGTGCCGGTCCGGTGCGGATCGGCACGCCGCCACATATAGCGCCCGACCCTCGCCCTGTCGTACAACCCGCCGCGATGACATTCCCCAAGCTCACGCTCGCTCTCGCCCTGATCTCCCTGCTGGCCGCCTGCGACGACGACAGTCGCGGCTCGCGCAGCGCGCCCGTCGAGTCGCTGCAGGTCGGCTACTCAGAGGTCGAGGTGCCCTGGCGCGTCGGCGCCAAGCCCGGGCAGGTCGGCACCAATGCCCTACCCGCGCGCGACCAGTTGTTGCTGCGCGCCCTCGGGCAGCTCTTGCCGATCCTCAACCCGCCCGTCGATCCGGTGGCACACATCACCGGGGCGACCGATTGGACCCTCGATATGCTCGCCACTCAGGTCGAGCAGACGATGGCCGGCAAGTACGCGCGGCTGTACGAGCCCGGCATCGGGCTCGAGGAGCCGCCGGTGATGAAGGCAGTGGTGCTGCAACGCGGCGACACCAAGATCGCGATCGTACGCGCCGACCTCTACATCGGCCACGAGCAGCTGCATCGCCGCGTCGCCGATCTGGTTCAGGCGGAGACCGGACTCGATCGCGACCACATCTTCCTCGTTGCCACCCACAACCATTCGGTGCCCCATTCGGTCAGCCCGGCGCCCGGAGTGTGGGTGCTCGCCGACGCTTTCGACCCGCGCCACTTCGTCTACGTCAGCCGCGCCATCGCGCGGGCGGTCGTCGAAGCGGACCAGTCGCTGCGGCCGGCCGTGTTGCGAACGTCGCTGCAGGAATTCCGCGAGGTGCAGCACAACATCATCGGCCCGGGCGTCGCCGCGGTGCCCAATCCGGACGGTGTCAGCGAGAACGTACCGGTCGGCTATCCGCGCGACCACTTCGACCCCGATCTCGCCGCGTTGCGCTTCGACGATGCCGAAACCGGCGCGCCGCTCGCGTTCCTCTTCGTCTTCGGCATGCATCCGGAATCGCTGCCGACCGGCCACGGCATCTCCTCCGGCGAGTGGCCGACGCACGTCGAGAACAAGTTGCGCCAGCGCACCGGCGCGCCGTCGATTTGGCTGCCCGGCGCGCTCGGCGACTCCGAGCCCGACCGCGGCTTTAATCATCCCGACCATCACTTCATGCGCGGGAGCTTCGATTCGATGGAGGCGATGAGCGAAATCATCGCCGATGCCGCCGAGAACGCCTTCGTTGCCACCGCCACTGCGGCACCACAGGAGGAGCCGCGTCTCGCCCAGGTGGTCGCCGACATTGCCGGCGTCGATGGCTTCCCGATCCCCACCTCGGCCTATCTCGGTCCGCGCTTTCCGATGGTGCGCATCCTTCACGACGCGACTATGGTCCGCCTCCACGTCGTCCGCATCGGCGACGCGGTTTTGCTCGGCACGCCTGCGGAAGTGACCACCGATCTCTCCTTCAACATCAAGACACGGGTCGACCGCCAGGGCGGCAACGTCTACCAGGGCTATGAATGGCCCGAGGCACCGGTGTGGGTGAAGGAGCGGGTGCGCAGCAACTTCGGCAGCGACGAGGTCGAGCCGGAGCAAGGCGCGGCGATGCCGATCGTGATCAGCCACGCCAACGGCTACATGGGCTACATCG
>DASPMH010000573.1:0-2252 GCA_035627175.1 Terriglobales bacterium
CCGCTCCATCGCAGTCAATCGCTGGTTGCGACGGCGGCGAGCGACCGCGCCGGATACCAAAAACTTCGACAACCGGTGAAGAAATTCCACGGCGCTACTAGACCAACGTAGTTATCTGAGCTACGAACCCGAGTGGACACGCAGACGGCGCCCCCCCTGTCAGTCTCGTGTCTAGCGCAGGGCCCGCTAGTCGGGCCCTGCGTTCCCCATCTTCTCTCCAATTCCTTTCACAACCTCTTCACTTGGCGCTGTAGCCTCGGCTAAAGCTGCGCCTGATGACTACACCCCAATTTCGCACCTTCGTGGCCGCGGCGGTCTTGCTCTTCCTTGCTTTCGTCGGCGTGGGCTGTGGCGATGACAGCGGCGACTCGAGCGGTCCCTATCCGCGCGATGGCGAGATCCGTCTCAATCAAATCCAGGTCCTCGGCAGCCACAACAGCTACCACATCCAACCGCAGGGCCGACTCGCCCGGGCCCTGCCCATCCAGGAATGGCAATACACCCATCTGCCCCTCGACGAGCAATTCGAAACGCAGGGAATTCGCCAGATCGAGATCGACGTATTCGCCGATCCTGACGGCGGCCTCTACTCGCAGCCGATCGGCGCGACGCGATTCAACGATCCGTTCGACGTGCCCGAGCTCGACGCGCCCGGGTTCAAAGTGTTGCACATCCAGGACCTCGACTTCCGCAGCACCTGCTGGACCTTCGTCAGCTGCCTGCAGGTAGTGAAGAGCTGGTCCGATGCTCATCCGTTGCATGTTCCCATCGCCATTCTGATCGAGACCAAGGACGACGTGCCGGTGCAATTGCCAGGCATCACCCTCACCGTGCCCGTTCCGATCGACGCCGATCAGCTCGACGTGCTCGACGAGGAGATCCGTTCGGTCTTCCCGCCGGAGCAAGTGCTGACGCCGGACGACATTCGCGGCAGTCACGATACGCTCGCTGAGGCCATCGTGACCGACGGTTGGCCGACGCTCGGTGAGGTTCGCGGACAAGTGTTGTTCCTGCTCGACAACGGTGGGCCGGTCAAAGCGGCATACATTCAAGGACACCCATCTCTGCGCGGGCGGATCCTGTTCACCAGCTCCGGGCTCGGTGAGCCGGAAGCTGCCTTCGTCAAGCTCAACGACCCGATCGGCGACTTCGACGCGATCCAGCAATCCGTGGCCGCCGGCTTGATCGTGCGCACGCGCGCCGATTCGGACACCCATGAAGCACGCTCCGGCGAGACCACCCCACGCGACACGGCAATCGCCAGCGGAGCCCAGTTCGTCAGCACCGACTACCCCGATCCCGATCCCGATTTCGACACCGGCTACTTCGTTGAGATTCCGGGAGGTACGCCGGCCCGCTGCAATCCGCTCAACGCACCGCCGCAATGCCTGCCGGCGGACATCGAAAACCCGGCGGCTCTGCAATGACCCCACTGACGTCGCTCGCTGCCGGAGCGCAGATCGTCTTTGCCGGCGATCGCTCGGTGACGGTACCCGAGGAGGTCGCCGCTCGCTTCCGTCCCGGTGACGCTCTCTATGTGACGGATCACGGCGGTGAGCTGCTGCACGTGCCGGCACAGCAACGGCAACTGGCGGCGGCAGCCGTAAGCCGCGCCTTTGGCGCCTTTCAGCGCATGGGGGAGATCGAGGACGAGCAGATCTCTGCCTTCTACGCGGAATTTGCCGCTCGCATCGAATCGGCCGGGTGCTGGTCCGAGATCGCTGCGGCCAATGCGGCTGACGTCGAAGAGGCCAAGCGCCGCGGCCGCTCGACCACCCGGCTGGTTGCCGACGACAAGCTGCGAGGCGCAATGGTCGCGGGTTTGCGCGGGTGGATCGGCGCCACCAGCCGCCGCGGTCAGGTGCTCGAATCGCTGCAGCACCGCGGTTGGCAGATCGAGCTGCTCGGCGCGGAATTGGGCGTCATCGGTTTCGTTTTCGAAGGCCGACCCAATGTCCTGGCCGACGCGACCGGGGTGCTGCGCGGCGGCAATACGGTGGTGTTCCGTATCGGACGCGATGCCCTGGGCACCGCTCGGGCCATCATGACCGAAGCGATCGTGCCTGCGCTGCAGACCGCGGCGCTTCCCGAAGGTGCCGTAAGTCTCGTCGACAGCGCCGAGCACGCTGCCGGGTGGGCACTGTTTTCCGACAATCGCCTGTCTCTCGCCGTCGCACGCGGATCGGGCCGGGCGGTGGCGACACTCGGCGGTCTGGCCCGCCAGGCCGGCGTTCCGGTCAGCTTGCACGGCA
>DASPMH010000574.1:0-10575 GCA_035627175.1 Terriglobales bacterium
CAGCATCAACATCGTATCTTTCAAGGTCGTTTCGCTGATCGCCATCGTCCCCGACAGCGAGTGCAGCACCCCGACCTTGATCGTATCGGCGGCGGTGGCGCGGTGGACGGGCACCGCCGAGACCGCAACCACGGCGGCCAGCGCCGCGAGCAGACGGATTCTGTTCATCGATTTCCTCCTGATGTGTTGTGTTTGGCCGGCTCAGATCTGCAACTGGACACCGAGTCGCACCGCGTGGATGTCGTCGCCCGAAGCCGTCGACGAGTAGTTCAGCCCTTTCGTGGCGATGTCGCCGTATTGGTAGAACAGCGAAATGCGCGCGTTGTGGCCATCGATGATGTAGTTGAGACCGAGCTCGAGCTCGTCGCGGTCGCTGCTGTCGTCGGGATAGACGCCGGTGTAGCGGGCGTACGGCTGGAATTTCCCGATGCCGACTGTCTGAGGGAACAGGTAGAGACCGGCAACCGAGAAGGCGTCGCCGTCGAACATGCCGAAGTTGTCCGGATCGGCGAAAGCGTCCGAATCGTAGTCCGCAGAGAAGTGCTTGAACTCACCATTGAAGGTGATCGCGCCCGCCGCGGTCGGCATTTCGAACAGCAAGTCCGAGCTGAGGCCGAAGAAATCGCCGGGATTGTTCGACGACCCACTGCCGTCCTCCTGATACTGCGCCGCCAAACCGAGGGTCAGGATGTTGCCGCCGGTGCCGTAGTAGGTACCGCTGGTGTAGTAGCCGGGGTTCTTTTCTACCTCGAGGAAGTTGTAGGCGACGCGTGCCGCGAGCAGCGGGTTGTCGTCTTTGTTGGCGCCGGATTGCAGGCCCGCGAAAACACCGCCGACGTACTGAAGTGCGCCGCCCGGACCCGCCGCGCCCCAGATGTTGGCGCCGTGATCGCGCGCGTAAACGCCGGCCCCACCCGAGCCGAAGTCGACGCTGAAATCCGACGAGTAGAAGGGCGTCTTGTAGGCGTCGTAGGTGCTCGAATAAAAGGGTCCGTTGAGCTCTTGGCGCTCGGCGGGCACCAACAATCGTCCGGCCCAGATGTTGAAGTACGAATTCAACTCGATCTTGGCGATCGCATCGAGCAGCACGAACTCCTCGAGACCGCTGTTGCCGCAGAAGGCGCAGTCGGTGTTGAGCTCGAACTTCAAATACTCATGCACCTGGCCGCTGATATAGATACGCGCATTGTCGATGTTGAAGTCGCGCGACCAATTGTCCGCGTCGGGCGAAGAATCCTCCTTCCCTCCGAATGAAGTGCGCCCGCCCGCACCTAAGCTGATCCACTTGGTCTCATCGATCGAGATCTTGCCGCCGGCGCTTGCCTGCGACACCCCGAGCGCCAACTCACACACCAATAGTGCGAGCCCCAGACGTCTCCACCTGATCATCGTGCCTCCCTTTGGGTTAAGTGCTGAACACCGCGTTCCCCTGCGGGCTGAGCGATTGTCGTGCCAGGCTACGTTGATGGATGTAGGAAGCAGGGGGAGCTGAAGCGGAGGGACGCTGCCTATGGCCGCCGCAGCGCGAGAGGCAACCACCTCAGAGCTGCATAATGCGGCAGCAGGGAGGTCCCGCTCCGGCGCGCATGGTTCGCGGGCGCGGAGCGGGCTCGGGAGGAGCAACGTTTGGCTGTTGGCGCCGTTGTGGCCTAGGTTTGAGGCAAGCTCTACCGAACGCAGCTACGCAGGCTCAAGGACGCCGCTCGGCTTGTTCCGCTTCTTGCGGAAGCTCGTCACGCCGGGCGGCAAGGCGTAGGATTTCACGAGCGGGGCCAGCGTGCCCTACACCCGCAACATGCCCCGAAACCCGCGGCTAGCGTAATACGACTCGGCGCCGTTGTGATAGACGAAGACGCGGCCGAAGCGGCGATCGCCGAAGATCGCGCCACCGAGCTTGCGGATCTCTGCCGGGGTGCGCAACCAGCTCGACGTCGTGGTGTCGAACTCTCTGAGGGTTTGCAGCTGGTGGTACTGCTCCTCGGTCAGTAGCTCGATGCCCATCATTGTTGCCAACTCGACCGCGCTGTTCTTGGGTTTGTGTTTTTCGCGCCCCATTTTACGCACTGTGCGGCGTGTAGCTGCGCGCGGTTAGAGCGCGGCGGCTTCGGCTCCCCAAACCGCCATGTACCGAGGGACATGCAGCGCGACATCAAGGACAGCCACCCACGACGAGGGATCCAGAGCGAGGACATCCACCGCCTTTAAGTGGGTGTCTTCTCTAACCGCTGGCGGTTTGCCCCATTTTGCGCGCCGTGCGGAGTGTAGCTGCGCTCGGTAGAGCGCGGCGGCTTCGGCTCCCCAAGCCCTGTACCGAGGGACATCCAGCGACCGACATCAAGGACAGCCACCCACGATGAGGGTCCGGAGCGAGGACACCCACCGCTTTTGAGTGGGTGTCCCCTCTAGACGTCCTTTGAGTGGGTGTCCCCTCTAGACGCCTCTAAGACGCTGGCGGTTCAGCCGCCCCGATCGGAGTCTGCCACAGCTCCGCTGAGTGGTTTGTTTTGTGACTTGTACAATCACTGACGCGACCATACAGTTTAGCCATGCCCAAGCCGCGCAATCAGATTGTCGATCTGAACGTCACCAACTACTTCCACTGCATCAGCCGCTGCGTCCGCCGCGCTTTCCTCTGCGGCGAGGATCGTAACACCGGCCGCAACTTCGATCATCGCAAGCTTTGGATCGCCGATCGCCTGCGCGAGCTGACCGACATCTTCGCTATCGACGTCTGCTCCTACGGCCTGATGTCGAACCACCACCACAGCGTCCTGCACGTCGATTGGTCGCGGGCGCTCTCTTGGAGCGACGACGAAGTCGCCGACCGCTATGCTTGCCTTTTCAAACCGACCGTCGATCTAGGCAGATCGTTGCCCGCTGCCAAATGGGCCGAGCTGGTCAGCACCTGGCGAAGCCGGCTGTACGATCTGAGCTGGTTCATGCGCTGCCTCAATGAATCGATCGCCCGAAGCGCTAATCGTGAAGACGGCGTGAGTGGCCGCTTCTGGGAAGGCCGCTTCCGATCCCAGGCTCTGCTCGACACTGGCGCGCTGCTGACTTGCATGGCGTACGTCGACCTCAACCCGATCCGCGCCGGCATCGCCGATACGCTCGAGGAGTCGCTCTTCACCTCGATCCGCGAACGGCTGATTTCGGCGGCCACTCCGCAAGGGCTCGCTCCGTTCGATGGCCAGGTGATCGACGCCGGGCCGCCGCGCCAGGTGTTGCCGATGAGGTTCGACGGCTACGTCGAGGTCCTCAAGTGGTCGGCGGCGGCGTTGCGGCAGGAACGAGCCGAGACGGACGCTCAGAAGACCGACGAGTGGGTTTCGCCGCCAGACTCTGCCGCCCGCAGCGAGGCGGCAGCTGCGCTGGACCAGCAGCAGCGGCCGGAGGAGACCGAAACGCGAGGGACGCAACCCGTCGAAGCAGCCGAGACGGTGACGCAACTCGCCGCCGAGACCGTAGCACTCAGCGGAGCTGAGACGCCGGGAGTCCCGCCGCTCGCGTCTCGCAGCGCCACGGCCAACGCCCCGCCGTTGTTGCAGCGCATGGGCCTGGACGGCGCCGGTTTTCTGGAGGCCCTGCAGAACTTTCCGCGCAGCTTCTTCACCATGATCGGACACGTCCAGCTGATCGACACCGAGGCAGCCCGGCGGCGCTACCGGCGCCGTCCTGGACGCAAGGCCGCCCGGCGCCTCTACAGCGCCCGCGCAGCCTAGCTAGCCCACCTGGCCGGCCAAGCTCGCTCAGCCTCGCCCGTCCCTCCCAGCAGACCGATCCATCTATCTCGCGCGACACGTCATCCGGGCTAGCACAGGGCGAGCACGCGGCTACGCACGAGCTTTCCAACCCGCCCGCGTCCCGCCTTGCCCACCACACACACTCTCGGCAGGCGGAAAGGCATGCCCGTTGAAGACATCGAACATCCAAGATGACCTCCGCGGTCTCTCCGTCGTCTTCGGAGAGCCTCCCGCTATCAAGCGGCTACCAAGGGAAGCCGGAATCAAGGACACCCACTTACAACGGGTGGATGTCTTCCATCATCTCGAAGCTCTCCACCTCGTGGGGGATCAAGGACACCCATTCGCCGCAGGTGGGTGTCCTCGGACCCGTTCGCCGCAGGTGGGTGTCCTCGGACCCGCTCCTCGGACCCTGGTGTCCTCGGACCCGCTCGGACCCGCCGCAGGTGGGTGTCTTCGGACCCGTCCGGTGGGTGTCTCGCGATCCGATAGAATCAGTCGGCGGGGACCACAACCAGCCGCAACTTGCGCAGCTCACGGTAGCTCGCGAGACCCACTGAGCTGGTGTTAGCGAACTAACATACGTTCATTGGAAGGGACCCGCAGGCCGTCTCGAAGCGTGGTCTGAACTTCGAGACGCGGCCTGGCGGCCGCTCCTCAGCCCGAACGGACATGCGACACATGCGGTTCCCTGGGCTTATTTCATCACCCGCACTGGTGCAGGTCGCGAATTAGGATGCGATTGCGCTAGGTGCCGAGGCTTCGGTACGCGTGAGCGCCAGCAGGTCGCGTTCGATGCCGGCCAGCTGGGAGCTCCGGCACAGCTCAAGGCTTGCGTCGATGTGAGCGGCGGCTCTGTCCGCGTCGCCGGCTGCGCCTCGGCTGCGTAGCATGCGCGCGTAGAATAGATGGGTACGCGCCTCCGCGGGCCTGGCATTCTGTTCGCGATGACTTCGCAGCGCCGCTTCGAAATGACTGGTCGCCGCGTCCCAGCGTGCCTCAGTCGCCGCCAGCGCGCCGAGCGCGTTGTGCATCGAGGCAAGGCAAGTGGTGCCCCAACCCATCACGATCCAGTGATCCTGGTACGGCAACGCCAGCCGATAGAGCTGCGCCGCCCGCTCGCGATCCCCTAGCGCGGCACAGGTGAAGCTGATTGCGGCGATCGAGCTGATCCGCGTATTGCGCGCGTTGTCCGGCGGCAGATCGCGGAACTGATTGCGCGCCGCATGCTCGAACATCGCCTTCGCCTGTTCGACCTGCCCCATCTCGAGCAGGAACACCGGCGCTGTCCACGGCCGCGTGCCGTATCCATCTTGCTCGACCGCGGACATGCGCGGGAGCACCTCGCCGACGCGCCCTTGATCGCGGCGCATCGTCAGCAGCAGGCCGTTGTATATGAACGCCGCCGCCTTTTCGCTGACCCGGTGCCCGATCAGCCGCGCCTCCTCGACCAGGCGCTCCGCGAGCGCCATATTGCCGTGCACATACGATAAGACCGCGCGGAAATGGGTCGCGTACCAGCGGAACGTCGGCTGACGCAGATCCGCCGCCAGCGACGTCAAATGTTCCACTTCCCCGTGAGCGGCATCGATGCGGCCCAGGCTCATGAAGAGCACCGTGCGCCAGGCACGCGCGGTCGCGCGCGCGGCACGCTGCGCCTCGCCGGCCTCCGCCAGCAGCTCCTCGGTCATCGCCAGCGTCGCATGCGGATTGTCGGAGTACCACTGCGCCTCAATGCAACTGATCAACGTATCGACCAGCAGCTCGCTGTTGCGCGAAGCGCGCGCCGCGTCCAAGGCGCGGCGGCAGAGCTCGTCGCGTCGCTCGCGTGCGTCCTGTATCGGATAAAGTGCGGCCGCCAACTTGCCGAGCGCGCGGGTGTGCAGCTCGGGATCGAGCGCCCGGCTCGCCACTACCTCCTCGAGCAGCGCGATGGCGACCGGATCCTCGTAGCTCCACAAGGTAGTCATGCCGAGCGCCGCCCGCGCCAGCTGCGGCATCGAACCGCTGCGGCGCGCCCGCTCGGCGGCGCGCTCGAATACCGTCCGCGCCCGTTCCCCTTCGCCGGAAAGCTGCAACACCTCGCCTTGTCGCAGCAACAACTCGGCGACCTGATCGTGCACCGGTAGCCGTTCCGCCAGGCTGACCGCTTGATCGAAGTGCGCCGCCGCTTCGCCATACGCGAGCAGCCGGACGGAATCCTCGCCCGCGCACACCGCCAGCGCGACCGCACGTTGCGAAGGAATCAACGGCAGGCCTTGAATGGCGTGGTGGGCGCGCTCCGCCGAGCTGCTCTCGCCACCGTCGCACTCGAGGATGTCGAGCGCTCGCACGTGCAGCTGGGCCCGCCGCGTTCGACCGAGATCGCCATGCAGCGATTCGCGCTGCAGCGCGTGCACGAAGCGGACTTTCCCCGGCGCCTCCGCTTCCTCGAGGATGCGCGCGGCAATCGCCTCGTCGAGGGCATCGAGCGCCGCCTCGGGAGCGAGATCCGCGACTCGCCCGGCGATGTCGAAAAACAGCTCGCGTCCGACGATCGCGGCCGCATCGAGCAAAGCGCGGCACGGCGGGCTCAGTCGGCTGATTCGCCGTTTCAGCATCGCATCGATGGTGCGGGGCAGGCCGGCGATCTCGGCGCCCGCTGTCCGCACCCAACGCCCGCCCTCGAGCCGAATCCAATTCTGCTCGCCGATGTGACGCCAAAACTCGGCAGCGAAGAACGGGTTGCCTTCGCTGCTCGCAGCGATCGAATCGGTCAGCTCCGCGTCGATGCTCTGTTCGCTCAGCCCGCGCACCACCGCAGCAAGATCGTCGGCGTGCAGGCGCTCGAGATCGATGCGATGAGCGCGACCGTCGCGCTCGAGCTCGTAGACGATGTCGTCGAGCAGCCGGGATGCGCTCGGCTCATGAGCGCGACAAGTGGCGACCGCCAGCAGTGGGATGCTGCGCAACTGCCGCAGGGCCAGTTGCAGCAGGCGCAAAGAATCGCTGTCGGCCCATTGCAGATCGTCGAAGATCACTACCAGCGGCTGCCGGCTGGCGATTGCCGACAACAGCGCCACCAGATCATCCTCGAGCGCTGTACGAGCTGGCCGCTCGCTGCGGCTCTCGCTCATCCAACTGCGCAACCCCGGCACCAGAGCGATCAGCTCGGGCGCCGATAACGGCAATTGCGCCTGGATCGCCGTGACGTCGACCTTGGCGGCGATCTCTTCCAACAGCTGCACCCACGGGCCGAACGAACGCCCGCCTTCGGCTTCGTAACAACGGCCCCAAGCGACGACACAGCCGCCGGCGGCGGCGAGCTCGGCAAGCTCTTGCGCCGTTCGGGTCTTGCCGATGCCCGGCTCCCCGGTGATCAGCACCAAGCTCGTCTCCGGCAGCGTCGCGTTAGCCCGTGCGAGCACCGCTCGCAGCCGGCTCAGCTCGGCCGTCCGGCCGACGAACGATGGCCGCCGGAGCTCGCTGGCGGCCACCGACCGTACCAGCGTTTTCTGCGCCGGCGCTGGGCGCCGGTCACCGGCGACCTCGACCTCCGCCATAAAGCGATAGCCCTGGCGGTGCATGGTGCGCAGCGCACTGCCGCCGATCGCCTGACGCAGGCGATTGATGCTCGAGGTCAGCACCGCCGGCACCACCGTCGTGTCCGGCCATAGGGCTTGCAGGAGCTCGCTCTTGGCCACCACGCGGTCGCGCCGTTCGATCAGATAAACGAGCAGATCCAGCACTTTCGGCTGGACCGGGACCTCCAGCCCCGCATGTCGCAATTGCCGGCCGGCGACGTCGACCTCGAACTGAGCGAAGTGGTAACGCATCAGCGGTTAGAAACTGGTTAGAACCCGGTTAAGCAACCCGACCGACCCAAGCCTAATACCCACGGCCATACAGGGACGCCCTCAAGGTCAGCGTCCCCGGGGAGGGCCGGCGTGAGAAACATCAAGGAAATGGCTCGGGTGCAAGCAAAATCCGCCACTGTCTGGAGGCTCGGACAGCGCCTGCTCCTGTTATTGGCGCTGGTGCTCGCCCGTCCCGCGGCAGCCACCGACTTCCAGGTGTCGCCAATCGGCAGCGACACCGCCGGATGCGGGCCGGTCAGCGCGTGCCGGACCATCAGCTTCGCGCTCGCCGCCGTGTGCGCTGGCGACAAGAGCGTCGCTTGCACCTCGGATTCCGACTGCACTGGGGTCGGCGGCCCATGCCATACGGCCGTACCCGTGAGCGACGACCGGCTCGTAGTGAGCGACGGTACCTACGATGCCGGCGCGGGCGAGCTCTTCCCGATCGCGCTGCGCAGCGGCGTCTCGATCGTCGGCAACGTCGCTGCACCGGAAAACGTCGTCGTCCATTCACCCGCTGGCGCACACGTCTTCCAATCGCTCGATCCGCTTTCGGCGGCAACGGTGATCTCCGGCATGACCATCATGCCCGGCAGCTCGAGCGTCGGGTTTCGAGTCAACAACGTCAGCGGCTCGGACGTGATCGCTCCGACTATCGAGCACAACCGCTTCGTCAATGGCGGCCGGGCGATCCAGATCGAGAACGACGATGAGGAGAATGACGCAACCATCGCTCCGCAGATCCGCAACAACCTCTTCCTGAACAACGGCAACGACGCGATCGTCATCGAAGCCGATGAACGCGGCACCCAAACGTTCGCCCCGGTGATCACCGGCAATCGGTTCGAAAACACCGACGGCGGTCAGATTGCGCTCGAGTTCGGCGAACCCCACGGAAGGTTCGAGGCGACGATCACCGATAACGTGCTGGTAGGAGCCGCCGATGAAGCAATCTATATCGAGATCGGTTCTCTGTTCGAGGAAGTCGGCGCATCGGTTACCAACATCCTGACGATTGCGGACAACGTCATCGAACAACCGGGCGCCGACGGCATCTTCATCGAGATCGCCGGCATCGAGGAGTGCTCCGGCCTCGGTTACGACGCCGACATCAGCATCAGCCGCAATTCGATCGTCAGCGATGGTCAGTTCGGCAACGGCATCACGATGCAGGTCGATTCGCTGGAGGATCTGGATACGCCGCAGCTCAATATGTCGATCGCGGTGCGCGACAATGTCGTCGTCGGCACCTCCATCGGTATCCAGGTCGGCGCTTCCTCGGTATTCGAGATCACGGGCGACGCAGCCAGCGCACGGATTACTACCGTTGTCGAAGGCAACACCGTCGCCAACGCTGCCGCTGGCATTGTGGTCGCAGGCAGCGCCGACGACGCCGTTGGGCATAGCTTTTCTGCGACAATCGCCAACAACACCGTCCACAATAGCCTGCTGTTCGGCGTCGTCGTCGCATACTTCGGCAACAGCGCCGGCGGCGACGCCCTGCTGATCGGCAACCAGATCTCCGGCAGTGGCCTCGCCGGAGTGCTGCTCGAAGTGCAGAACGAGAGCGACGGTGTGGCGAGCCCTGTGCCTGCGCGCATCGCCTTGCGCAGCAATACCATCCGAGCCGACGCAGGCGACGCCGTGAAAGTCGGCGGCTTCTTCCTCGGCCCCGATTTGAACAAAGGAAATTACGAGATCGATCTCGGCGGCGGCTTCGAGGGCGGCTCAGGCAACAACGTCATCTTGCGCGGCACTTCGTTCGACATCGACAACGCCGGAGCGGAGGACGTGGCGGCGCTTTGCAATCATTTCACCGCCGCCGATGTCACCAGTGAAGAGCTTTATCTGAACGATGCCCAGGACGATTCCGAGCGTGGCGACGTTCAGCCGATCTCGGTGTGCCCGGCGACGACGTGCAACGGTGACGCCGATTGCGACGACGACAATCCTGACAGTTGCGATGTCTGCAATCCGGAAACGAATCTCTGCGTCCACTACCAAGCCGGCGGCTGCAACGACTTCAACAGCTGTACCGGCGGGGATCAGTGCAGCGCCGGGGTGTGCGCCGGCGTCGTCAAAGCCGACGGCGCGAGCTGCAGCGATGGCGAGACCTGCACCGTCGACTCGTGCCAGGCCGGCGTCTGCGTCGGCAGCGCCGGCAATGCCGACGCCGTATGCCGCCGCGCGACCAGTGGTTGCGATGCCGAGGAGACCTGCGACGGCATCAACCCGACGTGCCCGGCGAACGAGTTTCTGCCGGACACGACACCCTGCGAGGACGGCAACGAGTGTACTGAGAACGATCAGTGTGTCGCCGGCACCTGCGGCGGCAGCAACGTCGCCAGCGGCGCCAGCTGCGATGACGACAACATCTGCACCACGGGCGACAGCTGCGAGGCCGGGGTCTGTGCCGGTTCGCCAGGCAACCCCGGTGTGATTTGTCGCGCGAGCGAATTCACCTGCGATGCCGCCGAGATCTGCGATGGTGTCGGCGCAGCCTGTCCACCGGACGAGCTGGCCGCCAATGGCACTGCTTGTGACGATCAGGACATCTGTAGCGTCGGCGACGTCTGCAGCGACGGAGTGTGCTCCGGCTCGGCCGGCAACGCCGGGGTCACTTGCCGTGCCCCACTATACGCTTGCGACGCAGCCGAAGTTTGTGACGGTGTTACTGACTCTTGTCCTGCGGATGCCGAGTTGCCCGACGGCAGCAGCTGCAACGACGGCGAGCTCTGCAGTGTCGATGACGTCTGCAACAACGGCTTCTGTCAGGGCATGCCAGGCAATGCCGGCACCGTTTGCCATGACTCGATTTTCGGTTGCGATGCACCGGCGACCTGCAATGGCGTCGACCCATTCTGCTTCAGCAGCACTCTCCAACCCGCCGGTACGGTTTGCCGGCCGCCCGCCCATGGCTGTGACGCCGCCGAAGCATGCGACGGTCTGACTTCCTTCTGCCCGCCGGACAATGGTGCCGCCGCGGGAACCTCGTG